>NZ_CAWQTY010000055.1:0-81460 GCF_963897815.1 Xenorhabdus sp. Sc-CR9 | reverse complement strand
GTTTCTTTAACAACGGATAAATGTTCAATCAGGGTCATAGGTAAGCGATTAGAAGAGAAATAAGGCTAATTAGATCATGCTATTAATTTTCATTCAATAGATGTTAAAAAAGTATGCTCGCGCCCTGGCCTGCCATAAAGCTGTTATGACTGCTTCATTTGGAGGTCGACTCGAGAGTGCTGCAATAAAATCCTGATGTTCTGCTTCTTGATAATCAAGGACAATATCTTTTTTTGAAGCAAAGTAACGAAAGAAAGTTCGAGTGGAAACATCAAATTGTTCGTAATGTCTTCTACCCTAGTTTCATCAAATCCTTTGATAGAAAAAAGTTCATAAGATGCTTTAATTAAGGCATCTCGTAACATTTTTTTTTTGCGCTCACGGCGACCTAGTTTTTCTTCACTTCTATCCGTCATTTGCTACTACCCCACTGTAAATAAAATATGTAAAACCCTTAATTATAACAGTTCAGTTAAAATTTGGAAATTTATATAAATTACATTGAGTGCATTTTATTTGTTGACAGCTAATGTCATTAAATGACAAGATTTGACAGTTTGTTACCTTTAGATAAATTTCACGCAACACCTATAACTAAGCCTAGTTAGTCTGATTTAGCATATTTCTTTGTTTGTAGAATTTATTTTATCTATTTGCATGGGGTGTTAAATATGAATATTGCTACTGGACTTACATTTTGTAATTTTCACGATATTGAATTGAATTCATATGAGCAGGATATTTGGATTGAGGCTATGCGAAACCCTAATAGTTCCCAATTCACTATAGCACTTAGTAAATCATTACCAATGTCTGTAGATATTACCAAATTCCGACACGTTATAGAGCAAATTATGCTATCGGAACCCATATTTCGTAAAGCTTTTCATGGGCATGGAAATAGGCCTAAAGTGAAAATGAATTTTGATTGGATTCCGACTGAGATTCACTCTTATAAGTTTCATAACAAGCAGAAATTAATATCTTTTTTTAATAATTGGTCTCATAAGTTTTGGGATATTTCAAAACCTCCATTAATTGATATCGCTATAGGAAACTTTAATGATAATAATATATTAATGATCAGAGCACATCATATTATTGTTGACAGTTGGGCTTTAAATGTTTTTTCCCAGAAAATTGTGGATTTGTATGAAAATGAAGTGAAAAATATTCAGCATGAGATTTTAAGCCCTAAAGAATTTACTCCAAGCCTATTGCGAAGTGAGAAGTTTGATTTTAATAAATCATTGAATGAGATTATATCTAATATTATAGGAATAGACCCCGTTTTATTTTCAAAGCACGAAAAAAATGTAAATTCTATCCGGAAAAGTATTAGGAAAAATTTTAAAATTCCAGCTATTGAAGTAATACGTGGAATAAATAATGGTTTTACTCCATTTATGACTGTATCCACAGCTTTATCTATTTTTCTTTCGCATATATATGGAAGAGAAAGCTTTTTCATAGGTGTTCCTTTCCTTAACAGAGACGAAAATGAAATTACTTCGATAACACAAAAAGCGAATTGTCTTCCTGTTAAGATTGAAGTTAATTCGAGTTCTACTCCAAGACAAATTAGCTTGGATATTAAGGATGCCGTGACCTTCTTAAAGAAACACCAAGCAGTTCCTTTAGGGAAGATTATATCAGAACTATCACAATCAATATCTTCTCGGCAGCTATTTGATACAACTATTTCGTATTTGCGCTATCCACGGAACTATGTCAAATCCGATAATGAATTATCTACCAGGAATGTTGCACATGTACATGAACAAGATGCCATTGCCATACATATGCACACTTATGGCAATGATACTGATGTTTATGGTGAAATTTGTCTAAATATATCAGCATTTACTAATGAAATGACTGCAAAAATATGTGCTGAAACACTGATACAGCTTGTAAGTAACCTTCATGAGAAACTTGATGAGCACATTTCTCAAATTGATTTACTCACACCAGAACAGATTAATTTTCTGAAAAAATACGAAAATGGCCCAAGAAGGCCTTACAGCCAGACTGAAACTGTTGTCTCTTTATTCGAAGCCAAAGCTAAACAATTTCCGCAGAATATTGCTTTGCGTAACCAAGATGGAAGAGTAGTGTCTTATGATCAATTGAGTAAGTGGTCGTCTTCTATTGCCTATGCTTTGGAAACTCGTGGAGTTAATCCTGGAGATATAGTTGCTGTATCACTTGAACGGTCGCCGGAAATGATTGCCGCGATATTTGGAATTTTAAAAGCAGGCGCTGCGTATCTACCCATAGACAGTGAATATCCTCAGGATCGTGTGAAATATATGCTTGAGGATAGTCGAGTCAAGGTAATAGTTTCAAATTTACCACATATTATTGCAGCTGATGATCCACGACGTTTAGATCCTGTATCAGTACCGAAAGTTCTTGGTAGCCATATGATCTGTAATATCAAGACGCAACCAGATGCTGCTGCATATGTTATCTACACATCAGGGTCAACTGGTCGTCCAAAAGGAGTTGTTGTTAATCATCATGCCATTATTAATCGACTCGAGTGGATGCAAGAGACTTACTCTTTGGATACGACAGATGTGATTCTTCAGAAAACACCAATCTCCTTTGATGTGTCTGTATGGGAACTATTTTGGTGGGCAATAACAGGAGCCTCTGTTGCTCTTCTCAAGCGGGGAGCTCAACGTGATCCACGAGAATTAATCCAAACAATTGCTATGCATGGTGTGACTGTTGCACACTTTGTACCTTCAATGTTTGAACCTTATTTACAAGCTCTTGCTGAAGATAGGAAGAACCTAGATATCGTATCAGGACTTAAATGTTTATTCACGAGTGGTGAAACTCTTACGCCCGCAATTGTTAATAAATATAAGAAACTTTTCACACCAGATAGACAACCTCCGCGTCTCATTAATCTCTATGGTCCAACAGAAGCAACTGTAGATGTGACTTATTATGAATTGAATCTTGGGCAACGAGGAGAAATCGTATCTGTACCGATTGGTTTCCCGATAAACAATACTTCTATCAGAATTGTTTCACACCATGGTTTGAGATTACCCGTTGGTATACCAGGGGAGCTACAGATTGGAGGGGTTCAGCTCGCACAAGGTTATCTAAATAGACCTGAATTGACCTCAGAACGATTCATTTTTGATCGGCGGGAAGATAATACTCGTTGGTACCTTACAGGTGATCTTGCTACTTGGGCTGAGGATGGCTCCATTATTTATCTTGGTAGAATTGATGATCAAATAAAAATCCGTGGAAATCGCATTGAGCTTGGTGAGGTGAAGAGTGCACTTCTAAGTCTTCCGGAAATACTGAATGCAGAGGTTTTAGTTGATGAGAATGAGATTCACGGAAAGCATTTGATTGGAATATATGTAGCAAAGGGGATTGTAAGCGAACGTGAAATCCATGAACGCCTAGCGAGGATTCTACCACGAGCCATGATTCCAACCCGATTTGAACAGCTAGAAAATATACCACTTACTCCTAATGGAAAATTTGACCGAAGTAAGGTTGTGCGTGATCTGCTTGCAAAGAAAAATATTTTTCTATCAATGGAGTTAGGAGGTAATGAGGAAGTAGTAGCTAAGGTTTGGAGCAAAATTCTTGGTCAATATAATATTTGTCCTGATGATGATTTTTATGTTCTTGGCGGGGACTCCATTCTAATGCTGAAAGTAAGGTCTGAGTTAGAGACTTATGGGTATCATGTAGAACTCACGGATCTTGCACAAAATACGACAGTTCGTACTTTGGGAAATATTCTTAATAGAGTATTGGGAGAACAGAAAGTTGTAAAAGAGTCATTACCTCCATTTGCTTTAGTAGGAGAGTTAGGTCGGGGCAGACTTCACAATCATGATTACGAAGATATATACCCAGCCTCACAGCTGCAACTTGGTCTTATCTACCATAGTTACGAGAGTAGGGGAGGTCGTATTTATAAAGATGTTTTTCGTTATACTATCAAAACAAAGTGGAATAAAACAGAATTCAAATCAGCTTTACAAGGGCTGATTCGTCGACACCCTGCATTACGAACTACATTCAATTTGAGTGATTTTGATAGACCACTCCAGTTCATCAGGAAGTACCTGCCTGTTGAAGATGTTCTGTTGATCGCCACTCCGAAACTCGATGTATACGAAAATATAATTACGAATCATTTCGATAAGTGGTCTCGTCATAACTATGACTTTGGTTCTGGTCCGCTTTTTCATGTGGGTATTTTCGTTAGGGAAAATTCAGAATTTATTGATCTTCTTCTGAGTTTTCATCATGCGATCCTTGATGGAGGAAGTGTTGCAAACTTGATTCGTGAGCTTCTATTGTCTTATGCAGGGAAAACCGATGATGTAGATCTTGGATACACAATAGATGAGCTACCGAATCCATCAGTCTTTATTCAAAATGAGATCGAAGCCATTGAAGTAGAAGAGCATCGGTTATACTGGCAGGAGTATCTCCGGAACGCGCCAAAAACATTACCTCTAGGGTTAGTCAGATATGCAGGTGGATCGTTTCAAGGAATGTTTTCTTACCGTTTTAAGATTGATCCAAATCTCGACACAGTCCTGCAAAACTTAGCTAAAACTGCTCAATTACCTGTAAGATCTTTCTATCTTGCTGCACATAGCTTCGCAATAGCTTTAATGAGTGGTAACAATGAATTGGTTACTGGAGTAGTGACACATACCCGCCCAGAAGTCAGGAATTCTGAGCATATTCTCGGGTTATTTCTGAATACTGTACCCCTGCGGATAAATATGGAAGGACTTACATGGCTTAAACTTGCCGATGTTGTCTATCAGAATGAAAAGAAAAATCATAGGCATCGACGTTTACCTTTAAGTGAAATTCAGGCTCATACTAACTTAGCCGCTATTCAGACCGCATTCAACTATATACATTTTCATGTACTTCAGGATGTAAGTGTTAAGACAGATATTGAAATCATTGATTTTGATCCCAGAGAAGAGACGAATTTTGCAATTCTCGTGAATGTGATGCGTGACTTTTCTGGGCAACAAATAAGCATTCGGATTGATCTTGATGGAAGTCAATATTCAAGAGAACAGGGAGAAGTATTCGGAAGGTTATTCCGGCAGGCGCTTGAACAAATAGCATACAACTCGCATTCTATAGCAACATTAAACCAATCACTTTCTGTTCTGGGAAACATTATTCCTCCTTTGTCGGAAGAGCCGTTCGAATCGATCCCAAGTCTCATTCAGCGAGTTGTAGAACGTAGTCCACAAGGTGTGGCTGTCACGCATGATAATAAAAAGTGGACTTATGAAGAGCTCTGGGTGGTGAGCGAAAGAATCGCATTGTTACTGCATGAAAGAGGCGTAAAGAAGCATGATATCGTCGGAATTGCGTTGCCTAGGTCATTTAAGCAAATTGCTACAGTTTTCGCTACCCTCCGTATGGGAGCAGTGTGCCTTCCGATAGATATTTCATACCCTGAGAGCCGTATAAAGTTGATTCTAGATATCGCACAACCGATTGTCTTGATTACAGTACCCGAATTTACTGAATTACCGTATTTCGAACGGCAGATTATTTTAAAAGACTCTATCATTCCGAATGTGGCTAAAGATATAAATATAGCAATTACTTCAGCGGATATAGCTTATATTCTATTCACTTCTGGTTCGACAGGGATACCAAAAGGCGTAGTTATGCCTCATAGGAGCTTGACTAATCTAATTAACTGGCAAAATCGTATCAGTAGTGGTTCGCAGATTATGTCAACTCTACAGTTCGCTCCTTTGAGTTTTGACGTTTCATTTCAAGAAATATTTTCCACGCTGACGTCTGGTTCCATATTGCATCTTATAGATGAATCAGAACGTAGGGATCCTGTCGCATTACTTCGTTTTCTGGATCATAAAGCAGTTGAGCGCATCTTCCTTCCCTACATTGCTTTGCAGCAACTCGCTGAAGCTGCTGTAACACTCGGTTTATCTCCATGTAAACTGCATGTGGTTGTGTCTTCGGGGGAACAGCTACGCGTCACTCAGGAAATCCGTTCCTTCATTGCCGGATTGAAAGGGGGAATACTTGAAAATCAGTATGGACCGACGGAAACTCATGTTGTTGCATACCACAATATGAGTGGTGATTCAGAATATTTTGCATCACTACCACCGATTGGTAAGCCAATTAGTGGTGTTGGTATTGCCATTCTTGACCAATATTCAAACATGGTACCTAGAGGTGTTATGGGTGAAATTTGCGTATATGGTAAATCATTAGCTTCTGGCTATTATCTTGCTCAGAATCAGACAAATCAAAAATTTATTGAACATCCTGATGTACCTGGCGGTATTTTGTATCGAACCGGCGATATTGGTATACACTTATCGAGTGGTGAAATTATTAGCTTAGGTCGTAGTGATACGCAGATTAAAGTACGTGGTTATAGAATTGAACCATCTGAAATAGAGTTTAAGATCTTACATTTTTTCGAAAAAATAGCAAAAAGTATAGAGGTAGCGGTAGTTGCTCGTCATCGCAACGATCTTGATTCATACCTCGTTGCTTTCCTTATAGGAAAGGAAAATATTGATATACAAGAACAATTATTGCGATATTTAGAATCAGAATTACCATTATATATGGTACCGTCCTATATTGTTTGGATCGATTCTCTTCCAAAAACACCAAGCGGCAAGCGTGATGATGCAAAACTCAGTCAGATAGAAATTAAAATTGAGTCAAATAAAAAATACCGCGAACCGAAAGATCAATATGAACGTCAGCTTTGCAAATTGATAGCCGATTTACTGAAAATTCCTCAGATTGCTCCTGAACAAAATATTTTTGAATGTGGAGCAACCTCGTTGACAGCTATGCGTATCGTTGTTCTTGTTGAGAAACTCTATGATATTAATGTGCCCCTTTCTACATTTGTTAGAGCTCCTACTATTGCACAACTCGCGGTGTTGATATGTAGCCGTGGAGGGGAGTTCAAGTTTGATCCGCTTGTACCATTGCGTGAAGTAGGTAGCCGCAGACCACTTTTCCTTGTGCATCCGATGGGAGGTAATATCCTTTCATATCTACGTATGCTTCCTTATTTTCCTACAGACCAGCCAGTGTATGCATTGCAGGCATCAGGTGTTGATATAGGTTCTTCACCAATAGCGACTATTGATGAACAGGCAAGGTTCTATATTGAAGCGATAAAACGAGTCCAGCCGAATGGCCCATATACAATTGGTGGATGGTCGTATGGAGGTTTTATAGCCTTCGAAATTGCAAACCAACTAATTAGAGCAGGTGATAAGGTTGCAAATACTTTGATCCTTGACACCATGGCGCTTAATTCTCATTCACAAGGCAAGGCAAGTGATGACGCATTACTCACTTGGTTTTTCTGGGAATTATTGTGGACATCAAGAGGATCATCATTACCTGTTCAGATTGTTCCACCGGAGATCGTGGGGTTACAGGAGCGCTTTGACTACATCACCGATCATGCAATCAAAATAGGTGCAATTCCAGTTGGCAGTAAAAAATCCGTTATGCAACGACTTTTTAATGTGTACCGAACTAATTGGCAGGCTGCTACGGAATATAACATCGGGCGTCCAAATTTAGACATTACGCTCATTCGTGCCAGAGAACCACTCCCGATAATATTGCGTGAAATGCATGACACGATACGTAGTGAATATGAGGATCCGAAAAATGGATGGAAGGATAAAACCGTTGGAAACGTGAAAGTCATAGAGATAGATGGAAACCATCTTACGATAATGGAAGAGCCTCATGTCAAGAAATTGGCACAAGCCATTATTGATGAAATCAATACTGTGAATAAGGTACAAAAAAATGCCTAAAAATCCAACTGCATTAATCGTGGGAACTGGTGTTGGTGGTTTATCAGCTGCAATAGCGCTAAAAAATATCGGATGGTCTGCTCAACTTTTTGAAAAAAACAATGGCTTGAGAGCTACAGGTTCAGGGCTTTCTGTTATGTCTAATGCTAGTACAGCGATGAAAACGCTTCTTGGCATAGATCTTAACTTGAAAAATTATGGTGCGGAAATACAGAATTTCGAGATACGCCACAAATCGGGATTACTTCTTAAACGGCTTCCTATGCAAGAAATATCGAATCAACAAGGTACCCCTTGTGTTTGTATTTCTCGAGAAAAACTTCAACAGTCTTTGCTCGATAAACTGGGTGATACAAATATAGCATTTGAGAAACGTGCTATTAATTATGTTGAGACTCCAAAGAGTGTACAACTGAATTTTGACGATGGTACTTCTGCTCATGGCGATATTTTGATAGGAGCTGATGGATTCCATTCATCAATCAGAGAATCAATTGGAACACAGTCTATAATTCAGGAGGCTGGTTATATCTGTTGGCTTGCACTAGTGAAGTATTCTCATCCACAAATTACACCAGGATATGTTGTCCATTACTGGGGAAGTGGAAAACGAATCGGCATTATCGATATTGGTAATGGTTGGGTGTATTGGTGGGGGACAGCCAATATGCCATCTCATGAAGCTAGAGAATGGAAAGGTACAAATAACGATATTGCAGAATTTTATATCGGTTGGCCAGACATTATTCACGATATCATTCTTTCAACTGATAGTACCTCTATTATCACTGTTGATGCTAAAGACCGAACTTTTCCAGAAACTTGGACTAAGGGGAGAGTAACACTCCTTGGAGATGCCGCGCATCCAATGCTTACAAGCTTAGGGCAAGGAGCAGGATTGTCTATCGAAGATGCGGCTGTTTTAGGCTATGTTCTTAGAAACACGGATGATCATGTAGAAGCTTTAAAGAAATATGAGTTTATTAGGCAACCACGTGCTCGCACAATTGTTAATGCTTCCAGAGAACTGAGTGAAATAGAACAATACGATTCTTTAATCCTGCGAATAAAGCGTGATGTAGGTATATGGTTGGCCCCTCAAAAAAAAATACGGGAGCGGCTAAATAAGTCATTATTGTTCGATAATATTGCTGTGCAGACTACGACAAACTGTAAAGTATTTCCTCAACTATAAGGTGATATTATGAATAGAAAAAGTATTTTAATTACTGGTGCATCTTCAGGTTTAGGTTATGCCGCTGCTCGAAAATTGGCAGCCAATGGTTTTTATGTTTTTGCTGCAGCTAGAAATATACATGGTGTATTTAACTCCATAGAAAATATTGAGGAGTTAGTGCTTGATGTAACAGATGAACAATCAATCAAAGAATCCTTCACTTATATTGAGGCCAGAAATGAGGATTACCCTTTGTGGGGATTGGTTAATAATGCAGGAGTGTGTATCCCTGGCCCTTTAGAACTTCTCAAATTGTCTGAACTACGTCGGCAGTTGGACACGAATGTTATTGGGCAGTTATTAGTGACTCAATCTGCACTTCCGTTTATTCGGAAATCTCAGGGTAGGATCATCAATGTCATATCCGGGCTTGGAAATGTTGCAATGCCTTACTTAGGCGCTTATTCGATAGCTCAGTTTGCTAAGAAAGCATTTACTGATGTTTTACGACGCGAACTAAAGCGTTCGGGGGTGTCTGTTAGTGTGGTGCAACCCGGAAAAATTTATACGCCAATATGGGATAAATTTTCCGCAATGGGGCAAGAAATTATAGAGCAATTAACCGATGAGGGAAGAGGAACTTACGAAAGATCATTTAAGGATTTTTTGACTTTCAACCAAGCGGAAGGACGTTTATTTAATCTAACCGTGAATGACTTTGCAAACGTTATTTATGAAGTGCTGACAACTGACATGCCTGCTATTCATTACTATGTTGGGGAAGAGGAAAAAGCTTTCATTGAGAAATCTCAGGTATCGACTGTGTTGGAAATAGACGAATGGTTTACCTGGTGCTCCCCAAGTGAGGCAGAGTGTAAGAAATTTTAACCTAAGTAGTTTTATAAACTAGAAAGGTAACGTCATGATAAGAAAAAATATACTCGTGACTGGTGCATCGTCGGGGCTAGGTTATGCCGCAACGAGAACATTGGCAGCCAATGGTTTCTACGTTTTTGCTGCGGCTAGAGAAATTTGTGGTGTTTTCAATTCTATAGAAAATATTGAGGAAGTAGTACTTGATATAACAAATGAACAATCAATCAAAGAATGTTTCTCTTATATTGAAACTATAAACAAGGATTATCCTTTGTGGGGATTGGTTAATAATGCAGGAATCTGTGTTCCTAGTCCCTTAGAGCTTTTAGAATCATTCGATCTACGTCGGCAGTTGGATACGAATGTTATTGGACAGTTATTAGTGACTCAATCTGCAATTCCTTTTATTCGGAAATCTCAGGGTAGAATTGTCAACATAACATCTGGTCTTGGGAGTATTGCTGTACCTTATTTAGGCGCTTATTCGATTGCTCAGTTTGCGAAGATGGGATTTAGCGATGCTTTACGACGAGAATTGAAACATTCAGGAGCAACAGTCAGTGTTGTGCAGCCTGGGGCTATTTACACCCCAATTTGGGATAAATTTTTAACAACAGGAAAAGAGATCCTAAATCAGTCGACGGATGAAAAACGGAAAATTTACGAGAGGTCATTTACAGAATTTTTGAAGTCTAGTCAGGCAGCCGCTTATTCAGCAAAAGCAACCGAGGATGATTTTGCACAAGTAATTCTTGAAGTCTTGACAACAAAAATGCCTGCTACTCACTATTATGTTGGGGATGATGCAAAATATTTCGCCGAAAAATCAAGGAAATCGACTACATTTGAAATAGATCAGTGGTTTGATTTGCAGTCTCCAACAGAATCCGAGTTTAAGAAAATAGTGTATTGAAAAAATAGAACGATAAGTATGCCAAAAGATGTTATGGCATACTTGATATTGTGGTAGGAATTGAATTATGCCATAGAATATGATTATTCAAATCTGTATATATTGCTGTATAACTATTTAGATATTGAATATTTTCCGAGTAGTATACACTGATATTTTGGAACTTGAAGGGGTGTTTTTGACTATATGAATAGGAATTTTTTGTTTTTTATCCAGATATAAAAATATCTAAATGTTATGTTGAATCCAAACGATATTAATATTTTTGGAGATGATAATTGATGGATAATATACATCGCCCGCTTTCTTCTGTAGAACGTTGGTACTGGCTTTGTGATCAGTTTTCTACTTTAAATGTGATCTCCAGAGTTCGTGTATATGGCGAACTACATTATGAAGTTTTACGTTATGCTCTTGATGAGTTACAGGTGCGGCATCCATTGCTGAGAGTGACAGTTGAACATGATAAAGGCCTTAACCCTAGGTGGGTTCCTACTATGCAGCCGATTCCCCTACGAGTGGTTGGTCGTGAGCGAAATGACCAATGGATATCTGAAATCAATGACGTTGAACTGTTGGAGAGGATAGATCCAGATACAGGCCCTCTTATAAGAGCTGTATTCATAAGTGGGCCAGATGAAGTACACGATCTAATAGTTACTGTTGCTCATACTATTGCTGATGGTACTACAGTACTTTCACTGGCCGAGCAGTGGCTTGAGCTGGCTGGTGACCCTAAAACCATAAGAATCATGAGCCGTGTACTTACTTCTGCAGAAGAGTTACGTCCACCACAATTTATAGGCCGTGAAGGACATGAGAAACTTACTGAACAGAATTATAGTGATCAAAAATTAATCGACCAATATAAGCCGGGTCGAGTAGAGGCAAGTGTAAAAGTTCCGTTTGAAATGCGCCAGAGTCAGTTATTACATCGGGAGTTGAATAACGATGAACTCGAGATTGTAATTCAAACATCACGTAGGTATGGAACAACGGTGCATGGTGCGTTGACTGCTGCATTGGTAGTCGCTGCTGGACAAGATGCTAATTTTCGAACAACTTATTTTGCAGTTGGCTCACCTATAGACTTTCGTGGTGAGCTAGTACCACCAGTTTATTCAGATGAGGTAGGCTCTTATGTGGCCACAGTTCTATCCATAGTTGATCTTTCTCTTCCATTTTGGGATATCGCTCGGATGATAACGACTGATCTTGCTGAACGAAAGCAGCATGGTCACCATTTCAATTTGTTAACAATGATTGTCGAAAACGCTCCTCATTCCATAGCAGACGCCCGTCCATTCATGGAGTTTATGGAGGAAAATGGACCGATTAATTTAGTTTCTTCTAATCTTGGCCGTGTCCCTTTTCCCGACCGAATAGGTAATTGGAGACTTTCTGATGCTCAGTTTTTGTCTGGTATATCAGTAAATGGTTATTTTGTCGCGACTATTAACTCTAGCCATAACCGACTATTTTGGAATTTTACATATATTGAAAATTTGATACCAAAAAGCCGCGCAGAATTTTTGGCTGATAGTTGTCTTCGTATCCTGCGAGCAGCTATCAATAAATCAGATAATTAATAACATTATTTTTTACTTATTAGAAGTAGCAATAATGGGAGAACGATTATGAATAAGATTGCAGTTGGTGGTGCTCAGGTAGCGTATCGTGTTGATGGGAAAGGGCCAGGATTAGTATTAGTGCATGGAACTGGTGGAAATTCAGAAGCGAATTGGGGTCATCTTATTCCCGCTTTGATTAATGACTGGACTGTTGTTCGGCCTGACTATTCTGGTTCAGGAATGACATGTGATGAGGGAAAGCCGATTGAAGTGAAAGAAATGGCCGCTCAGATAGTAGCCGCAGCTGAAGCAGCAGGAGTCATTCCTTTTGATCTTGTTGGTTTCTCGCTTGGTTCAGCTATTTCTATAGTTATTGCTGCTGATTACCCACATTTAGTTAGGCGAGTTATTCTTTTAGGGCCCTTTCTTTCCAGTAAAGATCCTAGACAGAAGGTGCAGTTCGAATTATGGAGAGATCTTATTCGTACAGATAGGCTAGCTTTATCACAGTTGATTTTATTAACAGGATTTAGCCCAACATTTATTTCAATTCAGGGCAATGAAGGGGTTTCAGCTATTATTGATGGTTTTATGTCCGAAATAAACTGGGAAGGGATGGCTCGCCAAGTGGAACTCGATCTCTCGATTGACGTATCCGAAGCTGCACGCAGAATTGAAAAACCGACTCTTGTTATTGGATGTTCACATGATCATATTGTACCATCATCTCAGGTAAAATCTGTGGCAGCGGCTATTCGTGGAGCTCAATACACCGAGCTCTATACTGGTCATTTAGCACATGTAGAGAAGCCAGAAGAATTTATTTTACTTTTGCGCAGTTTTCTTTTATCAAGTGATGACTGAACTCATTTTAATCTTATTTAAGAAAGAAAATAATGCCTGAGGTTTCATCAATATTTTTATCAAAGATAAAATAGTGAAAATTCTCAGGCATGAATATACCTTTGCAAGGTGATTAAAAATATTGGGAGCCTAACGTCTTATGAATATATTTACAAACAATTAAACTTTAACCATGAACGATTAATAATATCCATTAAATAATAAGAAGCCACTTTAAACTTTGTGGAGTGATTCGTACCACGACTTATTTTTCCCATTGCATTGAGGATGGTCAATAATTTATGTATATAAGAAATGATAGCACTTTATTATATGGATGATATCATATTTTTTATAAGAACTTTTTTAACACAAAAGAAGGTATTTAGAATTTCAAATTCCTTCTTCATACGTCACCTAAGCCTGAATCTACTTCGGGCAGAAACGACCAAAAAAGCCAGTATTCGCCGGAAACGGCGAATTGCCAGTATGGATATTAGCTATTTGGATAAGGTATTAGCCGCCGGATTCAATGCATTGGGCAAGAAATAAACATTCACGCTCTTGCCCTGCCATTTAGAGTAATGATTAGTTTTTTTCAAAATAGATAATCATTCTTAAATGGCGATATTCATCGACGATAAGTGTTTCGTGATCATATTCTGATTGTTTCTGATTTACATCAGAGATAATAGAAAATCCGCGTCCATAGCTGTCTATGTTTGGTTGATCAATCCAGATTCGGAAGTCCGATGATAATTTTTTTAATTCAGTAACCAACGATAGCATATTTGTATCATTTGATACGGAAGCCAGATCTCTACGAAACTGTGAGAGTAATTTCGGGGCATCTTCATGCCACGCGGGTAGACGACAACGCAACTCAGGATTGGTAAATACCATGCGGATCATATTGCGGTTAATTTGTTCGAGATTGGAGAAACCAAATAGGTTATCTCCTAAGGAATTCCAAGCGATAATATCCCAGCGAAGATTGAGAATATAGGCCGGTCTTTCAGTTATATCATCCAGTAATTGTTGGATCAATGGGCTAACGGAGAGCCATTGCCACGCTTCTTTTGGGGGAGGACGTCGGTGAGCCAAGAGGAACAAATGACTACATTCTATATCATCTAGTTTCAGAGCCTTGGCTACCTTGAGTAGAAAATCTTCTGAGACCTGAATATTTCGACCTTGCTCGAACCATGTATACCAAGTAAGACCAACTCCTGCGAGTGAAGCTACTTCCTCGCGTCGAAGCCCAGATGTCCGACGGCGACTGGTCGTAGGTAAGCCGACATCGGTTGGTGTGAGCTTTGTTCTATGACGTATCAGAAAATTTGAGAGCTCACTTCGTGTGCGTGCTAGAGTTCTACTACTCAAGGTATTGCTCCTTATAATAGAATATTTTCTTATACTATAACATTATCATTTATGTGTTCAAAAATGAGGTCATTTATCAAATGTAGTACTCGTTTATGTGAAGTATGTATTTTCTGGAAGAAAAGGAGGCCGTCAATACATTGATTCGGATAATGGATGTTAGCTGGAAAATTGAGTGTGGTTTTGGGTAATGTGGCATTACGAGGCCTGATAATAGTAGGACTGGCATCGGAATATCACTTTATTGCTATTGTCTCTTGCTATTCGGATTGTCTTGCAGATACAGGAAAAAACGCCATTGGGGTTGGTATTCCTAAATGTATAAGAGATACCTAATATCATCATCGAAATGAATAACTTTTTTTGATAATTTAATAAATATTTTTGTTTAGTGAAAGAAGCCTCTGATATAGAGGCATAATAAATAGAAATTATTTTATTATTTATTGTATTCTGGCTTTAAAAATATTCTTATGATCAAAGAGTATTTTTATAATAGCGCTGGCTCATATCACTAATTTTTATCACTATAGATTGCAATACGGTGCAAAGTAATAGCCGCCAATATGGAGAGGATAGCGATGCTGAGAGCACTTATTGCGGCTGCAGTATGAAATCCAGTAGTGAACGCAGTTTGAGCTTCGGCCAGTAAGCCAGTAGGTAACTCTGATGCTATTGAATAAGTTGACCATAGACTATCACTAACCGTTTCTCGTATATTTATTGGAAGTTCATTAGGAAGCTGATCGGACATAGTATAGCGATAAACTGCATTGGCAGTGCTGCCAAGTAAAGCTATGCCAAGCGAAATACCAAGATCTTGTACTGTTTCAGTCATAGCTGAAGCGGAGCCTGCTTTCTCAGGTGGTGCCGATCCAACTACAAGCTCAGTACCTAAAGCAGCGATTGTACCGTTCCCAAGATATGCCAGTGCTAGGCCGGTAACAGCAAGTATTACGTCGTATGTGCTATTGCTACCCAGTTGAGTAAACATAAGATAACCTACAACTGATAAACCAAGTGATCCAGCGACTACGAAGCCGGGTCGGATATGTCGGGCAACGAGAGGTGATGCTATACCCCCTGCGATCATAGCTAATGCAGCCACTCCCATCCATAGACCCGCGACAAGAGGAGAGAGTCCGACCACTAATTGTAGGTGTTGGGCGACGAGCAACATCGCTCCTCCAACTGCTATTAATCCTACCAACAATACAATCAATGCTATCGAAAAAGTTCGATTGGCAAAGAGTGTTATATCGAGCAGAGGATCGGCAAGATGACGTTGTCGTTTTACGAACAGAAAGGCAAAAGCTATTCCTACGGCAATTATGATGACGGCATCTAGGGCAAAGCCATGTTTAGCTATTTGCTTGATACCATAAATAATTGGCAATATAGCAATGAGTGAAAGAGCAACACTGAACAGATCTAATCTACCTCTATTTGGTGCCCGATATTCAGGCAGTAAAAAAGGACCGAGAAGAAGCAATAAACCAACAATAGGGACTGCAATGAGAAAAGCTGCTCCCCACCAGAATTGTTCCAGTAATGCACCTCCTACGACGGGTCCTAGTGCATAACCGACTCCAAACATTGTTGCCCATATGCCGAATCCGAGAGCTCGCTGGCGTGGATCGACGAATAGATTGCTGATCAGTGCCAGAGTTGATGGCATCAGAGTTGCGGCTGCAATGCCAAGTGCTGCACGTGCAGCAATTAGCATGGAAGCATTAGTGGAGAAAGCCGCTATTACAGAAGCAATAGCGAAAGCTGTTGCGCCAATTAATAGTAGTTTGCGGCGCCCAATTCGATCACCTAATGTACCCATTGTGATAAGAAAACCGGCAATGAAGAAGCCATAGGCATCCATAATCCAAAGCGCCTGTGTACTTGTCGGTTGTAGATCAATTGCCAGTGCTGGCAGAGTTAAATGTAAGAGGGTCAAATCGAGTCCAAGTAGGATGGTTGGGAGAGAGAGAAGAGCGAGTCCCGCCCATTCGCGCAGACCGGCTCGATTCTGAGCTTGATGTATGCATTTACTAGACGTTTTAGTGATACCTGGAAGATTATTATGTGTCATCAAGATACCTCAGTTTTATTCAATGTTAATGACTAGAATCATATATTCGGGCCAATAGCATGTTATGACAATATAGCTAGTTATCCTATTATTACTGGCAATAGTACAGGTGAAGTGGTTGCTAAAATTATTAACTTATTATCTGCAAGTATGTTGGTGCAGCGTATGCAGTCGGAAGCCGAAAAGCGGGAGTTGAATGTGGTCATTAAAGCAGTACCCGCTCTGGAATTAGAAGCACGTATCCATGAGGCTGATGTCGTTTTACTCGGGCCGCAAATCCGGTATGAACTTACCCGCTTTAATTTCACTGGGATACATGTGGCCTTGTCTGCGGCGTAGACGATGCCCCTTATCGAGACAAAATTGCTCCCATTGCGGAATGAAAAAACGACAAAAGTCATCGACATCGCAGAAAATTTCAACTAATTTGTTCATTACCTGTTCCTTTTTAGAGCGGTTTTTAGTGTGCACCAAAATTTTGCTCTTGGAACAGGCACTTCGCCAATCCTTTATCCAGAATTCGGGCTATTTAATCAATAACTTCTGCTGCTTGTCTTCATATCGGGCATTTTCTGCCAGCATTTTGAAATCTTTCATTGTCCAATATTGCGTTGGAACAGACAAATTTCTCATCTCATTGGTTGGTAATAAGCGGAACTCAGCCAGCTTATCCAATGAAAAATGCTGATAGCACTCAGGTAGAGATAAACGCAAAGCAAAGTCTTCTTTACCTGATGGCATTAATGGATAGCGATTGTCTTGGGTATCATAATTCCGTTGCAGTACTAAAAACTTCTCAGGGATACGTTGATAACTGTTCCACCATAAGCCATCTACACTATCAAACATCTCTTTTGTGCCTGACTCAGAATAATCCCCTAGCTCACGTAAAGCTATTGGCAAGATCTTAGCCATTGCAGCCGAAAACTGAGACACAGAAGAGGCATGGCCTTCCAAAATCAGCGTGAGTGCCAACCGTGCGCCCAGCAAATTTGAATAGAGATCTTCCGGGGAAAAAGCAGAAATCCCTTCTGGAAACCCCGGAACGGATTGATAGCCGTACCATTGCGCAATTTCATGCCAGACTGCAAGCTGAAAAGCCAGCTTAGTGGCTAAATAGGCGCTCAAAGTATAATGTTCCGCAGGATCTTCCGGCAGAGTAAATGCAAAAAAATGAATTTTACGTGCGGCGAGTTCATTATTCAGGCTTAATTCCCACTTTTCGCCGAGACGGGCATAAATTTGGCTGAATAAATAGAGCGTATAGTCTGCAGTATCCCTCACATGGGAAATATCAATAAATCCGCCCTGATGGGTATAAAGCAACCCGATTTTTTCATTGCTTACCCCCAACAACGCCGCGCTTGCGCCAAACACACTGTCATTGTAGTGATGCTTACCCAATTTCCCGGCTTCAATAATATTATCAATACCATAGAAAGGGATCGGGATATTCCATAGCTTGGCTTTGAGGTTATAACCGAAAGCACAGCAGGCCCTTAAACCTTCTGGAGGTGTAATCGGAGGCAGCACAGGCCAGTTTTCCAGCGATTGCTCATGGGTGTCACTGGTCAGAACAGATCTTATGGGGTCAACAGATTCTGGTTTACTTTGGCATGCTATCAACAGAAAACTAAGACACAGTGTTACTAATAATCTCAAAACGCTTCCCCGACCTGAAAGTAAAACCCTGTGCTGCCTTTACCAACTCCGAAATCTAATCTGACATTCATACGTGGCTTAAACTCAAAACGATAGCCAACACCAACAGAAGGGAGCCAATGTTTTGTTCCCAATTTTGCAGGTAAATCACCCAGTGTGCCTGTACCTATCCAACCGACTACACCATGGCGCCAACCAAGTTTGTGCCTTAGCTCCAGTTGTGTCGTGAAGATATTGTTGTCACGATAGCGACCTTCATAGTACCCGCGCATCCGCTGACTATTTCCGAGTAACGATAATTGATTCCACGGCACACTACCGACACTGAAACGGGCATAGTTATCAAAGGCCAGTACCGTCTTATCGGATAACGAGTGATAGGTTGAAAATTGTAACTGCGTAGTCTGGAAACGGTGATCTCCCCCGAATTCTGGGGAAAAATAAGTATAAACGATCTCAAATACCTGACCGTGTTGTGCATTGGGCAAGAAATCCCGCGTATCGTAACTGAAGTGGACACTGACACCAGAGCTGATAACTGAACGCCTGCCGACGGATTGTTCAAAATACCGTTTTGCGCCGGCATCCGGATCATTAGCATTGACGGATGAGAAATTCCAGCCTAACCCCATATAAGTGGCATCAGCGACGCGATAGAGCAGGCGGGGACGAATATCAAATACCTGTGAGTTATATTTCTCTTTATTACTTTTATCGTTACCGGCTTTGTAGCCTTTACCCCAATAATAAGTCGGGGTGTTATTTACTGTACCGGAGACAAATAACCGCCATTGGTCATTGGCAAGGAAATTATAATTGGTAAAGTTCAGGCCAAATGCACCGGTAGAAGAACCAAAGCCACTGAGTCCCAGCGAAGACGTCTGGCTGATACGATCTGAGCTGTCAGGCCGATATAAACCAACCACGGCAACCCCAATTCCTACTCCCATCTCAGGGGTGTAGAAAGGGCCGGGCAATATGCCCCAATCAATTTTCTTGCGGGCATCAAAAGAATTACTTCCGCCTAATTTGTTTAGCCAACCATCAATTTTTTGCCGTTCTGGCAGGATATCAGCGTGCGCGGCTGAAACGGTAAAAATAAAGAAGCTGGAAATCACCAGTCTTTTGAAAGTTGCGAAACCAAACATTAAAAACGAAACTCCCCGGAAATAAAGAAGGTATTTCGGTTTCCAAAACCGACCTCGGAGATTACGTTGAAATTACGGGTAACTTCGAAACGTGCACCAACGGTATTGTTCCATTTATAGGCAAGGTGTTGTTTGACATCGAATTTAATTTCCGTATTAGGGTTCATAGTATTCAAAAGACTAAATGCTCCATCCAGCTCAGAGGGCAAACTGAGTTTACTTACATCACCTTTAAAGCGTTGAGTAATATCTTGATACATAGCGCCGACCCACACCTGAACTTTGGTATTACCTTGACCAGAAATTAATGGGTTAAATACAAATTCATAACCAACACGAGGTGTCAGAACAAAAGCACTAATATCACCATCTAAGATATCTAAATTAGTACGGGTATAATTAGCATCTAATGTGGCAAAAAATTGGTTGTAACCAGCGGCAAGGGTTGCCCCACCGCCAAAAGTTTTTCCTTTGAAGTTTAGTTCGAAAGGAATATTTTTCATATAATGAGTATCTGTTAAAAAGGCAATATTATCTATATTTGTGTTGGATTTACCTTTGGTTTTTCCATAGACACCATAAATGTTTAGGAAAGGAAATACCCATGAATCAAGCTTAAGCATATGGGTTTCACTTTTTTGGCGCGTCTTGCCAGCATTAACAAAGAGCGCTTTTTCAAAAAAATTCTTATATTCTGGTTTAATGTTATGGAATTGAAATTTAATGCTATCTACAACAATATCCTGCCGCATATTCATATAACTATAACTGGCACCAAACGGCTCTGGCAGGTCATAGCCTTTTTCCTGTGCTTTATCGCCCCAAATTGGCAGAATACGCGATTCAGATTTGGCAGAACGGGATAAGCTACCGTCATTGTTGGTTTGCGGGACGCCTGATTCTGTCATGGTCAATGAGAAAAGCGGGCGATCACTATCTGCATAGCTGTATGAAGCTGTAAAACATAAGGTGGCAGCTAACAATTTGCTGGTGTTAGTTAAGTTCATAAATTAACTCGCTTCCTATTTTTGACAAATAAATTGTCTACAAAATCAACGATAAGGGGATAAAAGGCGGCGTAGGTTAGCATAGCTGTTTTTGGCAATCATTAACGAATTATGCTCGGAGGCAGTTTTTTGCACAATTTGGAGTTTTCGTTTGTTTTATTACCAAATAAAATGAATTTCTTCTCTCTTATATGTTAATAAACCTAATCATTTTTAGCCGTGATTATTTTGGTATTTATTTTTACTTCAACATATTATGGTTGCTAAAAATAAACTAAGGTCTAATAAATTTTTTAGTTTTGTTTGTGTGTTGACTAAATCAAAATAAATGACTACTAAAATGTTCTTTAATAATCAGTCTGTAAATTCGGCTTTTTATTAAATAAGTAATTATATTTAACGACGAGGTGCACGCGACAAAACATCTCGGTTTATCCCCGTGCTTACAGGGAACACTGTAAAAGTAATCGCTTTTTCTTTCTCATCAACTGTTTATCCCCGTACTTACGGGGAACACTCTAAATTTATCCATCTGTTTTATAATAATTTTCTAGAGTGAAAAAATTCTACCATTTTTTCAGCTTATAAATCAGTCAAATTATGATACTCCTATTGCAGCCATCACAAAATAACCTGCTAGCCTTAACTAAGATGAGGGCGCTCCTATAATTCATTTCACGAGAAGCAATAACGGAATAACAATAAAGAAAATAACACCACGAAAACCATTCTATGGTGTTGCACAGCGAGAGTGTCTACCCCAGCTCTGGAGTTGGAAGCGTGTATCAACGAAGCCGATGTGATTTTACTCGATCCGCAAATTTGGTATGAACTTGCCCGTTTTACGGCACTGGCGGAACCATTGGGTAAGTCCATCAGCTTGCATCGGTTATGACAGTGGCGAGCGAGCAGCATGTATTCATCCCGCATTTACTCCCCAAATTATTTATCGGGATTCACTCAGGTGTGTGTAAAGCATCACAATTTCAGGAACAGTGGATAAATCAGATGAGACATGCGTCAGCATTTTTTGCTAAAAAGCATGTTGTTATGGTGTATAAATGTGTTAAAACCGCTGACTATTCATCTGATTGTCTCGTTAACTGATTGCATTATATTGAAAATGAAGAAAAAACGCCCTGTTTTACAAGATGTTGCAGACCTCGTTGGGGTCACAAAAATGACGATCAGCCGCTTTTTGCGTAATCCGGATCAGGTTTCTGAAGCATTGGGAAAACGAATAGCAGAAGCTTTGGATCAGTTGGGTTACATTCCCAACCGTGTACCAGATATTCTTTCCAACTCCACCAGCCGTGCAATCGGCGTTTTGCTTCCTTCCCTGACGAATCAGGTTTTTGCTGAAGTGATCCGTGGGATCGAGCATGTGACAGATCGCAATGGCTATCAGACCATGCTGGCTCACTATGGCTATTCTGCCCAAAAAGAAGAAGAGCGTTTACTTTCCCTGCTTTCTTACAATATTGATGGCCTTATTTTGGCAGAACGAACGCACACCCCCAAGACGTTGAAGATATTACAGACCGTAGGAATTCCCGTAGTAGAACTGATGGACAGCGTATCGCCTTGCCTTGATATTGCTGTGGGCATCGATAATTTTGAAGCGGCGCGTCAGATGACGATGGCAATGATCAAGAGCGGCTGCCAGAATGTGGTTTATCTTGGTGCCCGACAAGATGAGAGGACGCTGATCCGTTTGCAAGGGTTTGAAGTCGCGATGCGTAGCGCCGGGCTTCAGCCGAGAAAAGTAATGACACCCGATAGTTCATCCTATTCATTGGGGGCTCAGCTTTTACTGGAAACCTGCCAGAAATATCCCGGCGTTGATGGTTTGTTTTGCACGAATGATGATATTGCCATTGGTGCGGTTTTTGAGTGCCAGCGCCAGGGGATTAAAGTACCGGAAGAAATTTCTATAGCCGGTTTTCATGGTCATGACATCGGTCAGGTAATGACACCAAAACTTGCCAGTGTATTGACTCCCCGTGACCTGATGGGACGTAAGGCAGCAGAAGCCTTACTTACTCGCCTGAAGGGGAACAAACTGGAACACACTCTGATCGATGTCGGATTCACCCTTTCATTGGGTGAAAGTATCTGATGGGTAACAGTATTTAATGGATGAAAGTGTTTAAATTTTGTAGCTCAAAATGATGCTTCTTCATCTTCAATTGCGATAAACCTCACATTTTCCTTTTTTGGCGATCCTGATTGATTGCCCGCCACCCTGTCGCGCTGTTAATGTTACCGGTAACCTAATTACCGATAACAATTGTGCAGGCTATATTTTTTAAAGTTACTGTTTGGCTGGTCATATTGCATGGCTAATATTTTTAATTTAATTCAAATGGATAGCTAATCAGTAAGGTCTGCATAAAGGAGTTTGATATGAGCGGTACCCAGCAGTTAAATCATGTTTTTGTCTTGATGGGGGTATCCGGCAGCGGTAAATCTGCGGTTGCCAACGGGATTGCCCGTGAGCTGGGGGCAGTATTTCTGGACGGGGATTTTCTGCATCCTCGCGCCAATATTATGAAAATGGCACAAAGCCATGCCTTAAATGATGATGATCGTCAGCCGTGGCTGAAGGCACTCAATGATGCCATTTTTGCCATGCAACGTACCAATCATGTCTCTCTTCTCGTGTGCTCTGCCTTAAAAAAAAGCTATCGGGATATACTGCGTGATGGCAATAAGAATCTGTCATTTCTCTATATGAAAGGGGATTTTGAGTTAATTGAAAGTCGGCTGAAAGCACGCAAGGGGCATTTTTTCAAACCACAAATGCTGATCTCACAGTTTGAGACTCTGGAAGAGCCGGACGGTGATGAAAAAGATGTTCATCAGATTGATATTAAACCTTCCCTTGATGAAGTCATCCAAAACGCAATTAAAACTATTGACCGTATTAGCGAGGAGCGTTAATGAGTACATTAACTCTGGTTATGACGGCCGTCGGCTCTGTTCTTTTATTGCTGTTTCTGGTGATGAAAGCCAGAATGCACGCTTTTATTGCATTGATGCTGGTTTCGATCGGGGCAGGAATTTTTTCAGGAATGCCACTGGAAAACATCACCCAAACCATGCAAAACGGTATGTCGAGTACGTTGGGTTTTCTTGCTGTTGTTGTGGCTCTGGGCGCGATGTTTGGCAAAATTCTGCATGAAACAGGTGCTCTTGATCAGATTGCAGTGAAACTACTGAGCAGTTTCGGGGAAAAACGGGCCAATTACGCATTGGGTATCGCCGGGCTTATCTGTGCCTTGCCCCTGTTTTTTGATGTAGCAGTTGTGTTGCTGATTGGTGTGGTATTTGCCGTGGCGCGCCGCACCAATGGCAATGTAGTGAAGCTGGCGATCCCGCTGTTTGCCGGTGTTGCGTCGGCTGCGGCATTTCTGGTTCCCGGGCCGACTCCCATGCTGCTGGCTTCTCAAATGGGAGCAGACTTTGGTTGGATGATCCTGATTGGCTTGAGTGCTGCGATCCCCAGCATGTTACTGGCCGGCCCGATATACGGCAATTTTATCAGCAAATATGTCACGCTGGATCTGCCTGAGGATCTGAGTACTCCAAGCATTGGTAAAAACCAGATGCCTTCCTTTGGTTTCAGCCTGGCACTGGTATTGTTCCCGCTGGTGTTGGTCGGGCTGAAAACTATTGGTGCCCGTTTCGTGGATAAGCAATCTGAGCTATACCAATGGATGGAATTTATCGGTCATCCCTTCACGGCGATTTTGGTTGCATGTCTGGTGGCGATTTATGGTCTGGCAATCCGTCGTGGCATGAGCAAAGATAAGGTCATGGATGTTTGCTCCGCTGCCATTCAGCCGGCAGGGATTATCCTGCTGGTAACGGGTGCAGGTGGCGTATTTAAGCAAGTGTTGGTCGATTCCGGTGTTGGGCCGGCATTGGGTAATGCATTGGTTGGTGCGGGTCTGCCAATTGCGATGGCATGCTTTATTCTGGCGGGTGTCGTACGTGTAATTCAGGGTTCGGCAACTGTAGCGTGTCTGACCACGGTAGGGCTGGTTCTGCCAGTGATTGGTGAACTGGGTTATTCTGGTGCACAAATGGCAGCGTTATCTGTGTGTATTGCGGGTGGTTCTTTGGTACTTAGCCATGTTAACGACTCCGGTTTCTGGCTGTTTGGTAAATTTACCGGTGCGACAGAAGCACAGACACTGAAAACCTGGACGATGATGGAAACCATTCTCGGCACCACTGGCGCAGTTGTCGGCATGATTTACTTCGCAATGCTGTGATGTTCTAAAGTCTTTTTTGCAAAATATTTAGTAGCGCTTTAATGATTGATTAAGGCGCTGTTTTTGTTGTTAAATTCTTTTATTTTTTCCTGTGTTATTCTCGTTCGTCAGTGGCTAAGTAAACCTGATTTCCAGCTCTTTTACCAATAGCGATTACTAACAAAACAATAACATGGTCATTGACCTCGTATGCTAAACGATAGCCAGAAGAACGTAATTTGATTTTGTAGCGATTATTGCGGCCACTCAATCGAGCAGAAGGTATATGGGGATTTTCTAAACGTTCAGCTAATTTCTTTTTGAACTGCCCACGGATAGGATGCCCTAGTTTTTCCCACTCTTTTAGTGCCCGCTTTTCAAATTTGAGACTATAAATCATTGAGATTGACGCTCACAAATTCAGCGGATTTCATCCGTTCATCTGCAATCCGATTTAATTCGGCATCTTCTGCAAGTTCTAAATAGTAAGCGTAAAGCTCCGGCGGAACACAATAGAATGCAGGTTCATTACGATTAAGGATAGCGACAGCCCCACCTTCACCATCAGCTACTGTTCCCATTGGATTGCGTTTCAAATCGGTAATGCTGGCTGCTATTGTTGTCAGGATCTGATAAGACATATTGCTTTCCTTGTTGAAATTTTATTCAATATAGCATCTTTAAAAGCATTGTTTAAAGACTTATATGGTTCGTGTATAAATCATAAGGAATCAACCAACCCAATAAACTGCCTATAAAGCGCTTCAGCACTGCGCTCATAGCCGGCAGCGGAAAGATGAACATAATCAGGACGGGCGAGGTTTTGTTGTTTCCATCCCCTGACTGAACACGGCCCGCCCATATATTCCCGCCAATCCCAGAACAAAGTGTGCTGTTTTTTAGCAACGGCTTGCTGAATTTGAATCACATTATCGAGCAGGGTTGATTGTTGCTCTCCACAGCCTGTTGCGGTTTTGTTTTTCAGTGAATCATTCGGCCCAATCAGCAGGATCACAGCTTGTGGCATTGCTTTGCGAATATCTTGTATTCTGGCTGTCAGATCTCTCTGATAAGTAGCCAAATCCAGTGTATCGTTAAAAGCTTCATTGGTGCCGTAGGCGAGGAGCACCATATCGGGTTTCATTTGCGATAGTGTATCAATCCACTCTGGCTGCCACTTATCGAGCATATTAATGGTGGCACCGTTAATGCCCAATGCGGATAACATGATGCCGGGATTCTGACGTTTTATCAGCCAGCCGCCGATTTTCAATTGTGTATCCTGTGGGTAAAGATTGACTGGAAAACGAACATCCTGCACAGGCGAGAAACGCCACTCACTTTGTGTTGCAGGTAAATTCATTGTGGCAGCCGGCGTTTTAATTTCAGTTGAGTCATGGGATTGATAGAGCACGCTTAGCCAGTATTTACCACGCGCAGAGGGAGAGTCCATTCGCATGGCACTGTTGGTACTTTCTGGAATGGCAATAAATCCGCCCAGAGGATAATCTGCCCGATTATCTTTTCGGCTGCTTGAAAGCCACCATCCTGTTTTATCTTCGGTAAATTTCACTGTAGCAGTACGCTGTCCGGGGATATTCATTGGGGGGATAAAACCAGGCCCGGCATCGCCATAACGATCCTGCAATAAGCTGCGTAATTTGCCGGTAAAAAAATCGGCTGCGGTATGTGAATCACCCAATTGTACAAAATGAAGCTGTCGAGTATCACTATGGCGCAGTTTATTGGTCAGCAATACGAAATTCGGATCACCAAAATCTGCTAGTTGATGCTGACGGTATGTCTGCGTTATTTGGAGTTCTGATAAGGGCTTGGATTTTTTCCAGTGGCATGATAATAGGCTCACAGAGAACGCAATAACCAGACCTGCACCCATTATCCGGTAAAACCAACGGAATCTTTTAAATGGTTGCATCTTCTTTAACTGGCTCCTGAATAAATGTGATCAATGAAAACAGATAATTTGAGATGGTTTGTTGCCCGCTTAAACTGAAATGAATGCCGTCTCCGCTGCGGAGTTTGAACCTGCTGCTGCCATCACCAACATAATCTGAATAATTATCTGACTGATATTTGAACATATCATTAACGGCAACATATATCTCTCCCATTTTTTCGACCTCTGTCCGATACAGCTTATTGAGATAAACCATATTGCTGGAGAGTTTTTTCTGACGCATATTAGGCGGCCCAACCCAAATGACATCCACCTGACGCTGGCGAGCGTCATTTAATATTGTTTCAATACGTTGGCGATAAAGATTTTCCCAATCTTCACTGGCGAATTTCAAATAGGCACCACCGCGTTTTGTCGGTATATCCCACGGATCATTCGGGCCTAAAAATATCACGACCAATTTAATATCAGCGTTCTCTCTTAAGGCATTACTGATGGTTTTCGGCCAATCAAAGAAGCTGGGATAAGACAAGCCTGTACTTTGCTTACTTAAGTTAATACTGGAAATACCATATTCTTTAGTAAGACGACGTTTTAAGTGTGGGGCGACTCCCTGCATCATGGAATCACCGGCAAATAGCACCTTGTCTTTTATACCCAGACTGACATGAATTTTGGGGACAATTTCAACGGCAGCGCTTTGCACAGTACCGTTTCGGAGTAATGGGGACTGAACGAGCTTAATATTTTTTTGCAGTAACTCCGGAAATGTGAAAGAAAGGTTTTTGATGGGATGCACATAACCTTCCAGAAAGCGCAAACCTATCTGGAAATCAGGGAGAAATACCGTTCGGGTGGCATTGATATTCATGGAGTGTGATGGATCATCCTGATATTTACCCTTCGCATATGCCATAAATGTCTTACTGGCTGCAATTGCGCCTTGCTGAATATTATGGCCTAAATCCCACAGTGGCTCTCCTTTGATAGATGCCCAGGGACTGTTGCGGTGGTATTTCTGTTGCCAGAAATTATCCAACGAACCTTGATTCAGCCAGATCAGCATTAAGCTGGTTAAGATAATAACGCTAGTGATTTGTCCGACTTTTTTAAGATTAGATTTAAATTCAGAAGTTGGCATAAATAAATCCCGGCATTCCAGAAGGTGACAAAATAAATACCAAAGTAAGGATCAGTGCTAAGGAAATTGGGTAATAAGCCCAGGAAATCAGATTATGTCTCTGTTCAATCTTGTTTCTGAGATTCACGAGCCACGGATAGATAATAAAGAACGACCAGAAAGCCATTAATAACCCACCGCTGGATAACAAAGCCGCAAAAGTCTCTCCTGAAAACAGTTGAACCAGGATAGCTAAAGCATCATTAAAGGTTGGGCTACGAAAAAAGACCCAGGCAAAGCAGACAAAATGGAATGTCACCACACGGGATAAAAATAGAGAAACAGGGTTTTTCGTTTGTTGTTCATTATATTTTTTTGCAACAGGAAACAGCGCATTTTTAATATTCAGGAGAATTAACCCTAAGCCATGAATGGCTCCCCAGATAATAAAACAGAGTCCTGCGCCATGCCATAAGCCGGAAATCACCATCGCCGTAAACATATTCAGGTTTTTGCGGAATATGCCTTTTTTGTTCCCTCCCAGTGGAATATAGACATAATCGCGGATGAAGGTTGACAGACTGATATGCCAACGTCGCCAAAATGCCTGTAAATTCTCTGCGAGATAAGGAGCATCAAAGTTGCGTGGTACATTAAAACCCAATAACAGAGCGATACCAGTGACAAGATCGGTATAGCCGGAAAAGTTAAAATAGATATTCCAGGCGTAAGCATAAATTGCGACAAGGATTTGACCGGCATGGTAACTTGTCGGGTCTTCAAAAACGGGATTGACAAAATTTTCAGACAGCGTCGAACTGAGCAAAAAGAGTTTTATGATAGCGAATGCGATCAATAATAGCGCCTTGAACGGTTCCAGCATCATTCTCGATGATGCCTGAATCTGCGGTAGAAAATCTTTGGCCCGGTTAATCGGGCCAGCGACAATACTGGGGAAAAAGCAAAGATACAAAATAACATCAGACAACGGAGCTGCGGGCAGCTCTTTTTTACACACTGATACAACATAACTGACTGAATGGAATGCATAGAATGACAATCCTAATGGCATCAGTAATTCAAGAACAGGCAATTCCACGGTAATTCCAATATTGGCTAATGATTGTTGAATTGTCTCTTGGAAGAAAGAGTAATACTTGAAGGCAGTGAAGCAGCTGAGAATACCAAATGTCAGGAGAGTGAATATGATTTTATTGGATAAATAACGGCTAAGAATATTCGCTAAAAAGTAAATAAATAGAGTATAAGAGAATAAAATATAGGCGAATTTTGCTGAGAAAGAGAATAAAAATAAATAACTAACTAAAATCAACAAGCTATTCTGTAGCTTAGGGGCTTTTTGTAAAAGCCAGTAAACAAGAAGCAGAATCACAAACGATCCAAGAAACTCAAAAGAAAAAAAATTCATATTAGGCTCTGGCTAACCATATCGTTGGGAAAAGAAACGTAATTTTGGGGTACATTATAATATGGAATTTACCTATGTTTACAATAGGTAATTAATATGGAGAGTTATAAAAAAATCCACTTTGTAAATAATACAAAGTGGATGGTAGAGAGACTGTTGCACAGGCGATTCCATCGCCTTTTTGTCTAATAATGAGTGAGCATTAAACTGCAAGTCATTTTTAGCATGTTATCCTTAATATATTCTCCTTAACAGATTGTTTTTGGAGAATTTATCTGCATTTATTAGAGTGCTAATTCCTGTACTTCCGAAATCAGGTTTTTATTGCCATTAAATACCCGGTGTAAATATCGATTATAGTTAGCACCCAGTTCGGAATAACCATTGAGATTATCAATCAATTTACTGGTATTCAGTGTTTTCTGCGTTGTTCTCTGGTTTGCCCGTGAAGAGCGTAGTGACTCATAGGCACGGTGAGTATTCAGATTTTTCATATAAGCAACGACAGAATCGTCAATCGTATGGTAAACAGAATAACCTTTGATCTTTCCTTTGATCTTGCCACAAGAAGCACAACGCATTCCGAACAGGTTATTGTTTTTCTGGGCAAGCTCCGAAGTTCCCCAGCCTGATTCTGCCGCCGCCTGAGTGGCAACAAAATGGGTCGGTATAATGTCAACCCGACTTAGCAGTCTATCCCAATTGACCTGTCTTGGTGAATTGCAGGTCATTTTATAATCTATACAGATTTTTTTTAGCCGATCGATATCCTGTACAGACCAGTGGACTGTTTTCTGGTGTGACAGGAGCCATTTGCGGTCTTGCATAATTTTTTGGTTATGCTGATCAACTACAGGGACAACAATATTTAAAAACGCTTTCTTCCGGGGTGTACCTGAAGGGTATTTTCGCAAATCGGGCAAATTTTTCTGAATGCCATTGTGAGAATACTCTTTCATTTCTGTGGTACTGGTCGAGGCATCGCTCAGACCGGTAAAGATTAATGAGATAAAGAAAGCGAAGACCGCAGTTGTCCTCATCATTCGAGAGGGCATTTGCTTCTCCTCGTTTTATTACTATGTTTTATTACTATGGATAAAAAAACAAACGAATATTAGCAGGGCAAACAATATATGGCTACTGTTATTCGTCATTCATAAAATTAGTTTCTGTAACGAATATTAGCACTCTACTGACAAATATCTATATTTTTTATGGTGTATGGTAAGTTAATGTAATGATTGTTGTAATTTTATCTGGCGATTTTAACTATAAAGTCAATGTTTTTGTTTTGGAACTTTATTTTCTATCTCTGGATTTTATATTTAATATTTTGTTTTTATTCGTTATTTTTTCATATCTATGATGGATTTTGTTTTTTTATTTTAACATAAAGTTATATACATTTTTTGTATATAAATTTGTTTATGTTGATTCTATGTGTAACTTTGATTTCTTCCTGAAAACAGAGCTTATTATTGATGTTTCACCTCAATTTTAGTTCATTAAGAACATGATAATTTTGAGATATTTTTTATTGATTATGCGTTGTACCTTTGAATTTTCTCTAGAGAATTTTTCTTAACATGATATTTATATATAAATTAAGTTAATTAAGTATGAAAAGGAAATAATGGAAAAAATAAATATTATTTAATTGTATAACCCGAATTCTGCTTAAGTCGCTGCTGGGAAATCGTCATCTGAGTAGAAAATCTTTGGTGACGGTTTCTTTTCTTTAACACAGTAAGCAAGCGATCCACCTAAAACGGTCAACTGAAATCCTTCTATAATTCGGTGGCGAGAATGCTCTATTTGAGGAATAAGCTTCAATTGACCATTAATTATTTCGATAATAAACCGCTTTAATAACATTATGCTATCCCACTCTGTCTGCGTTTGTGCTTTCATGTTCCGGCGAGCACCAAAACATTGCTCCTGGAACAGGCTTCTCGTCAATTTCTTATCCAGAATTCGGGTTTATATATTAAAAGTGAAAAGCAAGATTTGATCTCCAGATTGTGTTCTATGCGATTCCTCAAAAGCATAGCTAACCATATGTTTATAAAAACGGTGACTGGGTGTAGTTGTAAAGAATGATTTAGTTTGTGATTCTGAGAAATTAAAATATAGTCATGGTAATGAAAAGTATTATTATATTTTTTATTGAATCAATAAATTCATAAGTTATACCCTTTAGCCAGTTGGTAAAATCATCTCTGGTTTAATTTTTAACTAATGCAAAGTTCTTGAACAGAATGGAGTGTTCAGTTATAGGTAAGTAACTTAATTATGGGCTTTCTTATTTTATCATCACCAGTAAATAGCATTATCATTCCAATTTTTTCTGGTTAAGAAGTGAATTATTCTTAATGGATTCGATTAAAAAAATGAAGTTAAGATGCAAAAAGAATCAGGGAGCTTAATCTCCCTGATTATGCATTATGAAAGATAAATATCATATTATAACCACTTAGCAACGCCGCCGTGGCGAGAGCAGACTCCTTTATTAGATTTGCTCTTGCTATAAGTCCCGTCTTTACAAAGTGCCGTATTGGCGCCTTTTTTTGCGGGTTTATTACTCTTCTTGGATGCTTTTTGCTTTTTTGCTTTTTTGGTTACTTTTTTCTCTGGCGAGTTAACTTTGTTTTTTGTGGATTTAACATTATTTTCAACTGCTGTTGCGGTTTTTGAAACGGCTTCAGATGAGGTGGATACCGCGGGTGCTGCAAGTACTGTACTTGAAAATAACACCAGTAATGCGGTAACTGATAACTTCAAGCTTTTCATCACTTATATCCTCTGGTTAGAGTACGTAAATACGAAATCTACTCTTGCAATCTGGAGTATAGTTTTGAATGATATGATTGTAAATTTGATATAGGTAATAATTTTATAGATGTTTACTTTTAATTATTAAATCGTTTTTATCGGTAACTAATTGTATTTACATTTTACCCTACTATTTTCGCATTGAAATAGACAAGGAAAATCAAATAAATATTACAGATTGCTGAGGAATGGGATAACAATTATCGTGAGAGGTATATGTTTTAAATAAATAGTGAAAATCGTATAATATTTGTTATTTTCCATATCGTTATATTAATTTCACAACAGAATTACTCCATGAATACGTAATCTATGCAATTAGCCTTGCATGGAAACCTTGGGGAAGCGATCACTTAGCTAATTATTTCCTGTATTTGTTCTACTGACAGGTTTGCGATGCGACTTATTCAAGGCAGTTGGATAACGGGAAGTCACGGATACAATTTTGATGCTCTGATGGCTGATTTGAAATCGATGAGTCAACTAGTGCGTGCTCAGGATTTTGAGGTAAAAAATAACACTGAAAATGAGGAGAATGACATTGTGCAAAAAGTGACAATCATTACAGGAGGTTCACGGGGTATTGGTAAGGCTACCGCGCTTTGTTTGGCAAAACGGGGTCATCATGTCTGCATTGGGTATCGTAGCCATGAAGAACAAGCTAATGAAGTGGTGGATATGATCCGTGCTCTTGGGCAGCCAGCAATGGCAGTTCAAGTGGATATCGCAGATGAAAAACAAGTCATGATGTTATTCCAGCGGGCGGAAAAGGAGCTGGGGTACATTTCTGGATTAGTGAACAATGCCGGAATTTTAAAGCCTCAAGCGACTATTGAGCAGTTAACTGCGGAAAGGTTAAATGAAATCTTTGCAACGAATATTACCGGTACTTTTCTTTGTTCCCGCGAAGCTGTCAAAAGAATGGCTTTTCGTCATGGTGGACACGGTGGCGTAATCGTGAATATGTCTTCCGCTGCCGCCAGACTGGGTTCTCCTCATGAATATGTTGATTATGCGGCATCGAAAGGTGCCATTGATACAATGACAATAGGGTTGGCACAAGAAGTGGCTGCACAGGGTATTAGAATAAATACAGTACGTCCGGGGTTTATCTATACTGACATGCATGCTGATGGTGGGGAGCCTGAACGCGTTGATAGAATCAAGGATTTTTTGCCGATGAAACGCGGTGGTCAGCCAGAAGAAGTTGCTCAGGCCATTGCATGGCTGCTATCGAATGAATCATCATATGTTACGGGCAATTTTATTGACTTGGCTGGTGGGAAATAAACATTATTGTGGGCATAGATTGCCACGCAGCAACTTGAGACTGATGGGACATATCCGGGTTCCGTAAGCCGGAATTCTCTCAATGATTTTCCGGCTAATTATTTTAAACATGTGGTTTCAAATACATGGTTTTAACTGCATGATTTTAAATACATAGATTTTAAATATATTGCCTTAAACACAGGTTTTAAACATAGAAGGTTTTTAAACAGATAACATCATTTAAATGAACCGTGGTTTTAAATTGACAATAGTATTAAGCCCGCATTTCCATCAACTTTGGCTTAAGAGTAATCTTGCCGGGTTCCACCTCAATATGAATAGGCTGTTCTATTAAGTTGCTGATTGTTAACCAGTCCCCCGCGATATAAAGCTCACCATTCTCACGAATGCTATCGATCCCTTCATAGGGATTATCTTCTACTTCTTTGATCAAACTGACTAAATCTATATTGGGAGCAACGAGAGAGATAATGAGACCATTGGAAAATTGTGATATGTGAAATAACTCATTTGCGGTAAATCCAGCATCGCGGAGTTCACAGCCATTAAGTATTAATTCCGGAATATCAATGTCAGTCTGGCGAAATGAAACATGAAGGCTCATTTATACGTTCCTTGTGTTATTTGGGTGTACGACGATACTTTATCAGCACTTTGCCCGCACTGCACCGCGGAATTATATGTGTTTTTATTTGTACCGCACTCATTGATTAATGATCGATATCTACCCTAGCGTTTAGTTGACTAACATGCTATCGACAATGTTGTTCTTTGAGAAGTGACTCGCAAAAAATTACTGTATATTTATACAATATTAAATATTTTGTTTCAATTACATTGCGAAATCATTTTTTAAATAGACGACATAACGTAATAGTAGGGGGATTTATTTGGCAGATTATAATTTGATTTATTTTAGTCATATTTTTTGAATGATTTTATAGTTATTTTTTATAGTTATTTTTTATAGTTATTTTTTATAGTTATTTTTTATAGTTATTATTTCCCTGGTATACTTTTTTAATTGGTTTTAACATTATTATGTTTATTATTTTATTAGAAATGAAATATTTCATGTATACCCAATGGATATTGGGATACAACCGACAAAACTATCATTTGAAAGACGGTGGGTATATGAATAATAGGGATCTTTTGGTATTTTCATTAATGAGTTCCCAATGATTTAATTTATGTGAATAATTGTTATTGCATTTTTTTAATAGGTAAATTTGAATGAAACGTATTCCAGAACCTTTTCGCATTAAAATGGTAGAAAATATTAGAATGACAAACCGCTCAGAGCGTGAAGCTGCATTGGAAATGGCAGGATATAATCCATTTATGCTGCCTTCTGATATGGTTTATATTGATTTTCTGACTGACTCTGGAACAGGAGCAATGAGTAATCATCAATGGGCGGGCATGATGATGGGGGATGAATCTTATGCAGGATCTCGTAACTATTACCATTTAGCTGATAAAGTCAAAGAATTGATTGGTTACCAATATACTATTCCCACTCATCAGGGACGTGGTGCAGAGCAAATTTTATTTCCTGCTTTGATTGCCCGTAACAAATTAAAAAGTGGCGCGAAACATCCTGTATTTATTTCTAATTTTCATTTTGATACGACTATGGCACACGTTGAATTAAATGGTGCTAAAGCGGTCAATGTTGTTACCAATAAAGCCTTTGATACAAATAATTATTATGATTGGAAAGGTAACTTTGATATCGAGATGCTCAAACAGACTATCAGGGAATACGGTGAAGATAATATTGTAGCGATTATAACGACTATTACCTGTAATAGTACGGGAGGGCAACCCGTTTCTCTTGCCAATATGAAAGCGGTATATGAGATAGCAAGACAATATGATATTCCTGTCGTGATTGATTCAGCACGTTTTTGTGAAAATGCGTGGTTTATTAAACAAAGGGAAGAAGGTTACGCAGATAAATCCATCAAGGAAATTATCAAAGAAATATATCAATATGGCGATATGCTTACAATGTCAGCGAAAAAAGATCCGATGGTGAATATAGGTGGTCTTTGTAGTTTTCGTGATAATGAGGCATTGTTTAATGAAGTGTGTATTCGCTGTATTCCGATGGAAGGGTTTGTAACTTATGGAGGATTGAGTGGGCGAGATATGGAAGCGTTGGCGATAGGTCTTGAAGAAGGGATGGATGAAGATTTTCTATCTTACCGTATTAATCAGGTAACTTATCTGGGGGAACAGCTAAGAAAAGTGGGGATTCCTGTTCAGTATCCCATCGGAGGCCATGCTGTTTTTGTTGATGCGAAATTATTTTTGCCCCATATACCCAGCGATCAATTCCCGGCTCATGCATTGAACAATGAATTATATCTGGAAGCAGGTATCCGAAGTGTGGAAATTGGCTCTTTGTTATTGGGGCGTAATCCCGAAACAGGCAAACAAAGAGAATCACCAATGGAACTGATGAGATTAACTATTCCTCGCCGTGTTTATACCAATGATCATATGGATTATGTTGTTGAAGCATTTATGGAATTGAAGGCGAGGGCATCGAGCATCAAGGGATTAACTTTTACCTATGAACCACCGATATTACGTCATTTTATGGCGAGGCTGAAACCGATTTCAGATATGTGATAATTAGTGAACAAGTTACTTCACTCAATTATATTTTTATCCTTCAATCCTTCAATCCTTCAATCCGCAGCTTTGTTAGCTGCGTTTACCCTTCTCAGCGATATATACTTGTCATCTTGCAAGTTGCAGCTTTGTTGGCTGAATCTTGACATGCATTGTGTATATTATCATATAAGTACGTTGTCATATTTATGACATGAATTAGTCGTGTAACTGTTATTAATTTCATCTCTAATATCCTATTTTATTTATTTTCAGTATATTAGATCAGCAATGGTTATTTTTTATCTTTTTATATGTCAGATGACTAAAAGAGATTGCCTGACTGTCTTATTTGTCGCATTATTTAATATATCAGGTTTTCTACACTATTTTTGGTGATCACTGATAATGCAAATAATAATCTAACTGTATAACGTATTTTTTGATGATTTTTTGTATTTTTATGAGAGGTGGTTAATATGATTTTTTTTAAAATAAAAATGATTTAATGGTTTTCGTGTGTTGTCAATAATCATGTTAAAAATCTTCTTTTTCGGTTTTTTTGCAAAGATTTAATTCCTGAAATAAATAATTAAATTTTAAGACTTTCGTTTTATGAATAGTTTTAATTAAAGATAAGACAATTAACTACCACAGAGAGTAACTCATTATGTTAAAACGTAAATATTTAACTCAATCTGAAATTGAGCAATTATTGGCTGAATTAGAAAAAGGTGCCAATGCAGAGCGTAATATTTGTATGCTTTTTATGGGATTTATTCACGGATTTCGTGTTTCTGAGCTGTTGAGATTGCGTATATCTGATGTTGATCTACGTGACCGTAGTTTGAGTGTTAACCGTTTGAAAAATGGTTTTTCTACAATTCATCCCATGGTTTCAAAAGAAATTCAATTAATTCGTAAGTGGTTGAATATGCGTAAGAAACTGGAAAAATTCGGCAAGAGTGAATGGTTATTTATTTCCCGAACCGGTGAGCCTTTGTCACGACAACAGTTCTATAAAATCATCAGAAACACAAGTATCAATGCACAAATTGCGATTTGCGCGAATCCGCACATGTTGCGCCATTCTTGCGGTTATGCGTTAGCGGATAATGGTGTTGATACGCGATTGATTCAAGACTATTTAGGTCATCGCAATATTCGTCATACAGTCAGGTATACCGCGAGTAACGCTGGTCGCTTTGATGGAATTTGGCGGGCAAGAGGGAAGCGAAAAAGAGTTACATTTAGTACCAAACTGTTAACCCATGTAGATTAACTTATTAAAATATAAAATTACAATATATTAAATCTTTAATTTACAACAAATCAGTTTTTTTGTCTTTCGATATCGAAACAGGAATTTTTAATGATGATTTGGAATGAAATTATAGAAATGAGTTATGAATTTCTTGGTAATTATATAGAAAATTAATGCTGTTAATTAAACTCTACTGATCATAGAGTTGAAAAAATATTTTGCTAATGAGAAAAAAATAGTTAGTTTAAAAAAGATAAAATCAATGGAGTTAACAGTTTGGTACTAAATGTTAACTTGTAAATCGGATTATTCATTGATGTGCTAACTGAATAAACCTGTTGAAAGACGAAAAGTGTCAACCTTATTTAGGATGAGTCAGAGAAGACAATAAAAGCCCTGCTTATATTACCAAACAGGGCTTTTAATCTCAGCATGATGAATTAAATCTTCACACTGAAACTCTTTGAGCAATACTCAAATTAAGCAGCATTAATACCATACTGTGCACAAACAGAAGCCAGACCACCTGCGTAGCCTTGACCTACTGCACGGAATTTCCATTCCGCATTGTGGCGATACAGTTCACCGAACAGCATGGCGGTTTCGGTAGATGCGTCTTCAGTCAGATCGTAGCGAGCCACTTCAACCTGCGTGTCATCGTTGATCAGACGGATGAAAGCACCGGAAACCTGACCGAAGCTCTGGCTACGAGCTTGTGCATCATGGATAGTGACCACGAATACCACTTTATCTACATCGGCAGGAATTTGATCCAGTTTGATTTTCAGTGATTCATCATCGCCATCTCCTTCACCGGTACGGTTGTCGCCAGTGTGCATGATGGAGCCATCAGAGGATTTCAGGTTGTTGTAGAAAATGAAGTCGGCATCACTGCGCACTTTGCCGTTTGCCGTCAGCAGGAAAGCAGATGCGTCGAGGTCGAAGTCTTGTCCGTCAGTCGAACGGGCATCCCAGCCGAGACCGATCAGAACGTTTTTCATGCTTGGCGCTTCTTTGCTCAGAGAAACGTTACCGCCTTTAGAAAGAGATACACCCATTGTTATTTCCTCTATTAGTCTATTAATTAATTGTTGAGATTTATACCCGTCATTTTTCAAGTTGCAGCTTTGTTGGCTGCATCTTGAAATCCATTGTATAGCTCACCAGATTTAGCTTGCGTTTTCTTTTTGTGGGAACAGCAGGCTGGCAAGAATACCCGCCACCAGTACCCCAATCACGACAAGCAGGCTGGTTGTCGCCGAAATCGAGTAACCGTGGTGGAATATGTGCTCAGAAGCGTTCAGGCCCAGTTTGATGGCGATAAAGAACAACAGGACAATGACTGCTTTTTCCAAGTGCACCAGATATTTTTTCAACGCTTCAAGTACGAAGTAAAGTGTACGCAGGCCCAAGATAGCAAACATCATGGCGCTGTATACAATCAATGGCTCCCGGCTGACAGCAATCACCGCAGGGACAGAATCAAAAGCAAACATCACGTCAGACAGTTCAACCACTGCCAGACACAGCATCAGTGGCGTAGCGTAAAGCGCCGCCTTACCTGCACGACCCACTTTCACATCGGCGTTTTCCTGTTTTGCCAGTTCTGTGTCCACTTCTTTTTGGTTCAGTATAAAAGCATGACCACGCAGTTTCGGCCAGATTGGGAAGAAACGCTTCACCAGACGATAAGCCAGATGCTGTGAATAATCTTCGATTTCATCGTCATCGTCACCGCTTTTCAGCATCATAACCGCAGTCCAGCCAACGATAACCGCAAACACTACCTCAACCCACGGCCCGAGTGATAACAGGCTTGTCCCGATGGCAACAAAAATTCCACGGAAAACGATAGCACCGATAATCCCCCAGTACAGGACACGGTGGCGATAGCGATCCGGAACAGCGAACCAGGAGAAAATCGCCATGATGACAAACAGGTTATCGACGGAAAGTACTTTTTCCAGTGCATAGCCTGTGACAAAAAGGCTGGCGGTTTCCGCGCCGTGATGAATATACAGAAAGCCTGCGAAAACAAAAGCAATGGCGATCCAAAAAATAGACCAAAGTGCGGCACTACGCAGCGAAATCGGCTTATCATCACGATGCATAAAGAGATCGATAAAGAGCGCACCAACCGACAGAAGAATAAATACAGCAACGGTTTCCATCGGAAAACCAATGTGCGTGGATACCATGAAATAAGCCTCTTAAATTATCTGCGATTACAGTCCGAAATCAGCCGGTGCAAAGCCGAGGGCTAAGCAAATTTCACGGGCAGCATGCTTTTCGTCGTTATCAAAGTCACCATCACTCTTGGCGACTGCGATACCTACGCGCAAAGCAAGTTGTGCCGCTTCCGGTTGTTGTTTCAGTGCCATGATAAATTTCATGGCTTCACCTTTGCCAATGTCAGCATCAAATTCGTAGCTGCTGACCAGCTTGTTAAAGAACTCGATAATTTCAGCGGTATCGAATACTTTCAATTCAGGGGAGCTTTTGATGAACCCGATCATTTTCTGTTTTTCTTCTGAGCTGATGCCGTTGCTTGCCATTGCAACATGTGCGCATACCGCGACAGTGCCTTCCATGAACTTTCTGTTCTTGAAACGACCAACTTGGTTGGTCAGTTCTTCACGTCCTGCATTGAACGCGGATTTGATTTTATTTAAAAAGGACATAAGTCCCTCCGTTTGAGTAAAATAACCGTTATTTACTTCCCGATGTCCAGCGAAAGCCCCATCCAAATGCACGGTCCATCTCTTTGTGTCCACGGAAGTATTGATTGATGCGTTCTACTTTGATGGCACCGTTTTCATTGACAAGACGGGCGATGGCACACATTCCCTTGTTGTTTTGCCCTTCTGTCAGACGTGTTTCAATCGGGGGCTGGTCAGGGACGTGGATCGTGACGACACCATCGGTTTTGTCCCAGCTAGGCACGCCTTCATAGATAAAGGCGTAGATCAAAACTTCACGGATGTTTTTCCATTCAAGGCCATTGATATGGAGCCATTCACCATCACTCACACGACCGGTACGATCATCGCCCTGTAATTCAACATACGGTTCATAACGGTAATCGCCAAAACTGTTTCCCAATGCTTGTATAACGCCCTGCTCTCCGTCTTGCAGCCGGACAAATGCGCCAAGATCCAGATCCACACCTTTGTTTGAGCCGAACATACCCTGCAAAATGCCTTTTGAGGAGGAGGAAGTCTGATTCCAGTTAAGGTTAATGCGAATCTTACCGTAGTTATCACGTTTGCTCAGGCTGATAGCGGGTTTTTCTTTGGTCAGAGAAACTTTGCTCAGATTAATGCTACCCGGAGCCGAGGCTGGTGCTGGCGCAGGGACTGGTGTTGAAGTCGGCGTATCATCAATGATATCCACACCAAAATGTTCCGCCAGTGGTTTGAGTCCACCATTAAAACCCTGAGCAACAAAGCGGAATTTCCATTCCCCATTGCGGCGATAGAGTTCACCGAGGATTAAGGCGGCTTCTGTTCGGCCTTGCACTTCAATATTGCCTTGTAAAATCACACTGCTGTTCAGTTCAACCTGAATGCTGAGGCTGCGCAGGTTGGAGATAGTTTGATTGCCGTCGCAGGTGGCGGTAAACGACACTTTCTGAACATCCTGACCTAATGCGGGCAAGTTGACGAAGAATGAAGTATTGATGTTACCGCCAGCCAGCCGGATGGTATTGTCGTCACTGACAGGCTGACCGTAGAATATCATGTCCGGATCGCCTTTCACTTTACCATCGGCATACAAACGGAAAGCCGAGACATCAACGGCGGAACCTGACAGAACCCGTATGGTGAGTGTCTGGTTGGCAACGGGGGCATTTCCCCCGGGTGTCAGATTCATTAACGCACCACCGTCTCAACAATCTGCGGATACATTGCGTCAATGGTACGACTACGGCAAGGAACGCCATGTGCAGTGAAATCCCACTGACCGTCATTGCGGCGCAGGGAAGAGATAATAACGCCGGTATGGGCACCTTGTTCATGCAACTGATAGCGAGCAAGCTCTTTACCGCTTTGGTCAACAACACGGCAGAAGGCATTTTCAACATCATTGAAAGTCTGACCGCGGAAACTGTTAACGGTAAAAGCAAGATATTCAACATTGGCGGGTAATTTGATCAGGTTAACACGGATAATTTCGTCATCCCCATCGCCTTCACCTGTCAGATTGTCGCCAGTGTGTTGTACAGAACCACATTTAGATTTCAGTTGACCGAACCAGACTGTATCGATGGCATTACCTGATTTATCAAGCAGGATGCAGCTCGCATCTAGATCAATTTCATCATTGCCGCCGCCGAGTAAACTCGCCAGAAAGCCTTTCTTTTTAGTTACAGGATCCCAGCCCAGACCAAAATCTACTTTAGCCAGTGAAGCGCTCTGTTTAGAGAGCGAAACTGACTGATTTTTGCTTAACGAAACCATTAATGACACCTCTATTCTGTTTGTCGGTGGATCACGGTAATTTCACATATTAAAAAATCATAATATGACAAATAGATAGCCTGAATTTGTCATATTATGATTCCCAGAAACAGTGTATGTCGTCGTTAACTGCATGATAGGAAACAATCTGGCTTTATTTTTTATAATTTCTTTTCCATGCAAAAAAGTCAAACTAATTTTGCACTAAAAAATCATAATATGATTGACACTGATTTATTATCAACTCTAGACTGCGGCGAATATTTCATTGAAGCTGGAATTTTTAAAAAGGCATCACATGACCGCATTGAATAGCACTTACGTTGATCAAAAACAGGTTTATCAGAAAAAATTGAACAGCGGGACGTTGACGGTAAGTGCATCCCGTGGATATGTCTCTCTGGAGACGCTGTTTGATATTGCCGAACGCCGTAATCCGAAAAGGGCATTTTTGTTTGTCAGTAAAGTATTGGGGCGGCATATTCCTGTCAGCCCATCAGTTATGCGCTCGGTTTATCGGCAATTATCCGAGCGGTTTCCCGCTAATCTTCCCGGCCCTGTCTTGTATATTGGCATGGCAGAAACGGCGGTTGGCCTGGCTGCCGGCGTATTTCATGAAACGCATGATAAGGTTGAGGCTCCTGTATTCCTGACTTCAACACGTCATCCGGTTGATGGGGATTTATTGTGTGAATTTAAGGAGAACCACAGCCACGCAACAGATCATTTGATTTACTGGCCAACAGAAAGCCGATTGCGCCAGCGAGTGATGGATGCCCGTACTTTGGTTTTAATTGATGATGAAGCAACAACCGGCAATACGTTTATCAACCTGTTGGAAGCGTTGTGCAACGCGGGACTTGGGCATATTGAACGTATTGTTACGGTAACCTTGACTGACTGGAGTGGTGAGTCGGTGATGAAACGCAGCCTATTGCCAGTCTCTGCGGTTTCCCTGATTGAGGGAAATTGGCAATGGGCTGCGGATATTTCTGCCCCTGTTCCTGTTATGCCTCAAGTGAATGTCACAGCACGGGGAAAAGTCAGCATTATTGGCCAACAGAGTTGGGGACGCTTGGGTTTGGATGAAATCCAATGTGATATCGGTGCTGACATTCACGCTACAGCGGGCGAGAAAGTACTTGTATTGGGTTCCAGCGAATTTGTTTGGCAACCGTTCCTGCTGGCAGAACGCCTTGAGAAAGAAGGAGCGTTGGTGATATTTGGCTCAACAACCCGCTCTCCGATCTCTTGTGGTCATGCCATTCAATCTGTGATGGCATTTACCGATAACTACGGACTCGGTATTCCGAATTTTCTCTACAATGTTGCTCATCAACAGTTTGACCGTATATTGCTCTGCCTTGAAACCCCGAAAACAGCCGTTGATCCGGATTTGGTAGCTCAACTCGCTCGTATTTCTCCGGCTGTAGAGATCGTCTCCTATGATTAAGCCCGTCTTTTTAACTGATCTGGATGACACGTTATTTCAATCCCGCAGAAAATTGAAAAATATATTGGATGCATCGCTTTTGCGTGTTGGCGCGTTGGATAGAAAATCTTCTCCCCATAGTTATATGACCGAAGAACAGTTTATGTTGGTTGATTGGCTGCTGACTCATGCGGAAGTTATTCCTGTAACGGCCAGAAATACCGAACAATTCGGCCGTGTGCAGCTTCCTTTCAACTCTTGGCGTATTGTTTCACATGGTGCGGTTATCCTGACGCCGGAAGGCTTGGTTGACGAGTGCTGGCAATCGCATATGCTAGCGGAATTGATGCCGTACCGGGATCAGTTGCGGACACTGGAAGAATTGAGCGAACGCTTAATTGCATTTCATGGCATAGATGCCCGGGTGCGTATCGATTATGAGTATGGTGATGTGCCTGTTTTCTTAATCATTAAGCACCAAAACCACGATAGGCTGGATGAACTTAATGTACTGGCTGAAGCCTTGATTCAGGAAAATGATTTCCATCGCGATCAAAACGTTCATATTCAGGAAAGTTTTTATATCCATCACAACAATAACAACCTTACTTTGCTGCCGAACTGTGTTGACAAGGGGCTGGCAACTCGTCACCTTTTGCAAAGGCTCCGTGCTGAGAGAGGTATTTTTCCAGTCATTGGTCTGGGGGATAGTCTGAGTGATTATCGCTTCATGCAATTGTGCGATTGGTTTGGTATGCCTCAGAAAGGTCAGTTTGCTGACACATTAATGACTACCTTATTTGGAGCTGTAAATAATGAATAGCTTTCCTCTTTTTTCGGGGAGTTATGCCTCTGATGATGTTCAATTTCTGTTAAAACCTGTTCAAATTGAGATGACACCTGTTGATGTTAAGGAACAGTTGATCCAGTCTGGTGTCCGCCATTATTCAGATATGCTGAGTCAGGAACCGGAGCCGACGTCTTATCATCTTGAGTTGTTTAAGAAAGCGCTTGGGCAAGGCGCAACCAGATTGGCAACGGAAGTTGTTATGCTTGCTAAGGCGCTGATATCACGTTTTGATGACCAGCCGATTGTGTTGGTAAGTTTAGTCAGGGCTGGCGTACCGTTAGGGGTTATGCTGCATCAGACTCTCAGGAGGATGGGCAAGCGTTCTTATCATTATGGGGTCAGTATTATCCGGGATCGAGGTATTGATAATGCTGCGCTGTCATACATTGAACAACAACATGGTACTGATGGACTAGTTTTTGTTGATGGTTGGACAGGCAAAGGGGCGATTACCACAGAGCTATCGCGATCTTTGGCGGGGAGGGCAGGTTATTCGGGAATCCCTCGCCTGGTGGTATTGGCTGATCCTTATGGCTGTTCATGGTTGACTGCCAGTGATGATGATTGGTTGATCCCTTTTGGCATTATGGGAGCGCCGGTATCGGGCTTGATATCACGCTCTGTCTGGAGTGACAAAGGGCTGCATAGCTGTGTGAAGTGTGAGCACTTGATTGCGTATGAGTGTAGCCGCATGTTGGTGGATACAGTTGCTGAGTGCCGTGATCGGTTGGATCTGAATGTTATACCTCCAGCCGTTTTTTGGCGGCCGCAGGAAAAACATTTTTTATTGCAATTGAGTAAAACAGTGATTGCCAATCTGGCTGAAAAATACCAAATTGACAGTATTAATCGCATTAAACCCGGTATTGCTGAGGCAACTCGTGCTGTCTTACGACGTGTACCGGAACATATCCTTGTGCGTTCAAAAGATGATCCTGATGTTGCCCTATTAGTGCATTTGGCTCGCCAAAAAAATGTTGTTATTACCGAAGTCGGTGATTTGATTGGTCAATATCGTGCAGTGACTATTATTAAGAAGGTAGCATGATGATGTTTATTCCTTCTCCACACCAGCTTGGTGCAACTCTGTATATGCCGGCTACTCGCCAAAATATTGCAGAAATTATACTACAGAATAAAATTGCCGGCCTGCGTTCTCTGGTTATTTGTCTGGAAGATGCTGTCAGTGAGCAGGATATTCCCGCCGCTATCGAAAATCTCAGTGGTGTTCTCCAGTTACTGGCAGAAGCTGATAGACCACATTTAGGTACTGAGCGTAATCATCCCCTGATTTTTATCCGGCCACGCAACGAGATGATGGCAAGACAATTGATCGCCACTATGAATCTCAGTGCCATTAATGGACTGGTTTTACCCAAATTTACTTACGCTTCGTTAGCCGGTTGGTGGGAGATTATTCGCGCAACTCATCTTTGTATCATGCCCACGCTGGAGACAGAAGAGGCCTTTGATGTTCAAAAAATGAATCAGCTTGCTGATGCCCTCAAAGCGCACCCTTGCAAGATGCGAATTATTGCCCTTCGTATCGGCGGTAATGATCTGATGAATATGATGTCCCTGCGGCGTTCGCGGGATTTCACTCTCTATGACGGGCCGATGGGATATATTATTAAGATGCTGGTGGCTGTTTTTGCTGCGCGGGGATTCGCTCTGACGGCACCGGTTTGCGAGCATATTGATGACTTGAAACTACTTGAGAAAGAGCTGGTATTGGATATTGCCCACGGTTTGGTGGGAAAAACTGCCATCCACCCAAATCAGATTGAGTGTATCCACCGATCGCTTATGGTCAGTGCCCACGATTACACCGATGCGCTGAATATTCTTAATTCAAAGCAGGCGGTTTTCAAATCTCAGGGAGTCATGTGTGAACCAGCTACTCATCAACGTTGGGCGATAAATATCCTTGAACGGGCGGAGCACTATGGAATAGTTCCAGAAACGGCATAGTTCCAGAAGCGGTATAGTGCCAGAGGCTGAATAGAAGCTGAAACCTACGGGGAGAGCTATAAGGCTTTTTAATCTGTTTTGATATTGATTTAACTGTGATAAAGGCTATGCTGAAAGTCATCCTTGTAGTTAACAATAGGAGTTAACAGCAGGAAATTTTGGTTTTGTTATCCCTCGCTTGGTAATTAAAAAATGTTGCTCAGTCCCAAACAATTTAGAAATTTCAAGTTAACCTTATTACTTTCGCATGGCAAACCGGTTAGCAAGGCTAAAATCATCCAGGAACTCAATTGTTCGGAACCAACATTGCTCCGTGCCCTTCGGGAATTGAGGGATCTTTATTGTGCTGATGTTCGGTTTAGTAAAATAGGCAATACTTATCAGCTGGTTGATAAAGGGATGCTGACTAAAAAAGATGCCAAAAGGATCGAAGAATTACTCGTTCAGCATCTCAGTTTAAAAGCCGAAGAAGCAACCAGCCATGTCTTTCTTGATAAAGAGAAGAAAAAGCCTGTTTCTCTCTCCCTGAGAATGTCAGTGATCAGAAAAATTGATGGCTTGTCTAATCGGCTTGAGACAACCAGAAGTGAAGTGGTTGAAATGGTCGTAGACAGGTTTATTGAGAATCTGCTGAAAGAAACTATTAACAGTCATTTACCTAAACGGAAAAACCCATAATGCCAGCCAGTTGAATTTAACTGGCATCAGGGTGATGTTTTATGGCTTGAAAGGACGCTTAATGGTTGTGGCGCGTAAGTTTGTCAAGATATCCCATGACAAATGCGGACAAAACGAAGGTGAGGTGGATAATGACATACCACATAAGTTTATTGTCCGGCATATTTCTGGCATCCATAAAAACACGCAGGAGGTGAATGGAGGAAATAGCGACAATTGAGGCTGCAACTTTATTTTTGAGTGAAGTTGCATCCATTTTTCCCAGCCAGCTCAGCTTTTCCTTGCTCTCGTGGATATCCAAACTTGAAACAAAGTTTTCATAGCCAGAAAACATCACCATCACCAACAACCCACCAACCAACGTCATATCAATCAGAGAAAGCAGTGTCAGGATCAGGTCAGATTCTGTAATGGAAAAAATATGCGGCAGGATGTGCAGGATTTCCTGAAAGAATTTAACCGCAAGAGCAAGTAGTCCCAATGATAAACCAAAATAAACGGGTGCAAGTAGCCAACGAGAGGCATACATAGCGTTTTCGAGAAAGCGTTCCATGTTTTTTAAAATTTGTTACAAAAGGGGCGGTATTATAGATCAAGAGAGTGAAAGCTATGCAATACATATCGATAGCCAGACAATGATAAATGCCAGTGTGAGGCGGCAAGGGAGTGAATTCTCGGGAGCCATTGATAACCGTATATTTATAAAAACGGTGACTGGGATGAGCAAGTGTAGCCAACAAAGATGCAACTTGAAGGAAGGGTGATATAGACCTTACAACGGTATTTTCTAGCCTTGGTGTTTTGAGGAAGTAAAGAGGATATCTAATGGCTTTGCTGATGGGAGAACTACTTTTATGAAATCCAATGAGCCAGCCATTGCTACAATCTGGATTGACAATGCAAGAACAAAAATTGTGACTAGAATCACATTCTCACACTCCATGAAACCGATTACATGAATAACAAATTTCCATAACCCCCACAATAGAAACAGGGGACAGTTACCCCTGTTTCTATTAGGCACCTGCCACATCTGGATACGAGAGTCTACACACTAAATATAATCCAGTCCGAATCTGATTGATCCCAACTACAGGCAAAAGTACTTACCTGCATTGGCGTTTTCCCATTATCAATGAAAATTTTAAAAATGTGCTTTTGGCATTGCTGAAATGAAACCTCATGTGTGATCGAAAATTGAAAAATGGCAAGTAATTAAGTGATCTTCATTCCATTTTTAAAATTTAACACCAATTTCACCTGTCTGATTTTTGATCATAATCCATTTATTGTTAAACAATATAAGAACAATAAGTCAACAATGCGCACAACTTAAACCAACAATGATTAAATAAAATATTTCTAAGAGGAAATAATATATGCAGCACACTATCAATTTCTGGCCATTAATCGGGATCGCCGTCATTATCATTGGTTTTATCATCAAGTTTAACCCTGTGCTGGTTGTCACTATTGCTGGCCTTATCACTGGGTTAGCCGCCAATATGTCGATAATCAATATTCTGGAGAAACTGGGTTCCGGGTTTATTAATACATTAAATTTATCACTGACCATCCTTTTTCCATTGGTCATCATTGGCCTGCTGGAAAGGCATGGATTAAAAGAGCAAGCCCAGAAATCTATTGCTCATATTAAAACTGTCACTACCGGGCGGTTACTGATTATCTATCTGTTTATACGTGAAACTTCTGCCGCTCTGGGGTTAACCAGTTTAGGCGGGCATCCGCAAATGGTTCGTCCTTTACTGGCTCCTATGGCAGAAGGTGCTGCTGAAAACCAGTATGGTGCATTACCAGATTCAGTCCGTCATCGTATTCGGGCCATGTCAGCCGCAACAGATAATACAGGTTTGTTTTTTGGTGAAGATATTTTTGTCGCTTTTGGCGCGATTATCTTTATGCACAATTTCATGCTGGAATCAGGTGGAATTCAAACCGAGCCTCTGCATATCGCCCTCTGGGGAATTCCCACTGCAATTTGTGCTTTCCTGATCCACTCTGTTCGGTTATATCGCCTTGATTACCACCTTGCCAATGAACTTAATTCTTTGAAGCATGCCAGCTCAAATAGCAAGGGGGAGAAATAATGTTTCAATTACAATACCTCTATGTGCTGGCAGGACTTCTCTTATTAGCTGTTGCTATCATGTCATGGAGCGATAAAGCTAACCCTCGTCGCATAACAACAGGCCTATTCTGGGCACTGTACGGTTTAATCTTTCTTGCGGGGAAATGGAGCGGACACCTTGTGTCTCTCTGGATCAATGATGAAAACTACGCCCAAAAAACCGCTTATATCGGTGTTGGTATGTTGGTAATCATTATGGCTTTACTGGCCGGGTTCGGTGGTGTTCGTCTGGGAAATTACCATCAACGCACACCAGAACAGCGGCAAAAAAGTGCACAACGTCTTGGTAGTCGGTTATTTCTGCCAGCATTGCTAATCCCAATTGTGACAATGTTTGGCGTGCTAGCGTTTAACCATATTCCCGGTTTACAACAAGCTGTTTTTGGAACAGGGAATCATTCTACTCTGGTGACTCTCTTTTCCATTACACTTGGCTGTTTGATTGGATTAATCATTGCGCTACGCATGAGCCATGATGCCATTACACAGCCAATACAAGAGACCCGACGCCTGCTGGATTCAATTGGTTGTGTCTTTATTCTTCCACAAATTCTGGCAACGCTCGGATTGTTGTTTGCCGCCGCTGGTGTAGGTACTTTGGTTTCCCATCTGACCGAAAATTATTTAGCTGTCGATAATCGATTTATCGCTGTGGTCACTTATGTTTTTGGCATGGCGCTGCTAACGATGATAATGGGTAATGCGTTTGCCGCTTTTCCTATCATTACCGCCGGTATTGGTATTCCTATTTTGATATTGCAACATGGTGGCAATCCGGCGGTTATGGCTGCCATCGGTATGTTTTCAGGCTATTGTGGTACGTTAATGACTCCAATGGCTGCTAATTTCAATATTGTTCCCGCTGCGCTGCTGGAACTGCCCGATCGCAATGCAGTTATCAAAGCACAAATCCCCACAGGCTGTACTTTACTGATTACTAATGTGTTCTTACTCTATTTTCTAATGTTCTTATAAACAACGATAAGGAAATATTATGAAAACGATTCTAGTCACAGGCTTTGAACCTTTCGGCGGTGAGACGATAAATTCGTCATGGGAAGCCATCAAGTCATTACAAGGGTACCAAATTGCGGATGCATATGTTGAAGTCTGCCAGTTACCCTGTGTTTTCAATCACTCTCTGGAACACCTCTATGCCGCAATTGAGAGAGTTAAACCGGAAGTGGTCATTTCAACCGGAGAAGCAGGGGGTAAGCCAGATATCACGGTAGAGCAGGTCGCAATCAATATTAACGATGCTCGTATTCCTGATAATGCTGGTAATCAACCCATTGATACACCGGTTATTGTCGATGGCCCTGCGGCTTATTTTTCTACCCTGCCCATTAAAACCGTGGTCAATGAATTAAGACTTGCCGGAATTCCCGCAACAGTTTCCCAAACTGCCGGCACCTTTGTTTGCAATCATATCATGTACGGTTTACAGCATTATCTGAACCAATATTACCCTTCTGTGCGTGGCGGATTTATTCATCTTCCTTATTTGCCAGAACAGGCGGTAAAACATGCAAATAAGCCAAGTATGGGCGTAGAAATGATGTCAACAGCCTTGAAAATAGCTATTCAATCAACATTGAAAAACGAAAAGGATATTGAGGTTATAGGTGGGACAACAAACTGAGAAGATAGCCACTGAATGCCAGTGGCTAATTAACTTAGAAAAGAAACTGTTTTTAGAAAGGTAACAGTTGGTAGAAATTCAGCAACCAGATAACTGCAACTGCAAAAATCGCCGCGATAATGTCATCCAGCATAATGCCAACCCCGCCTTTTACATAGCGGTCAAACCAACGGATCGGCCACGGTTTCCACATATCGAAAATGCGGAATACCACAAAACCAACTAAAACCCACTGCCAGTTGAGCACAGGGATCGCCATCAGAGTAATCCACATGCCAATGAATTCATCCCAAACCACACAGCCCGGATCTTCCACGTTCATTGCATCAGCGGCTTTCTGACAAATCACACATCCAATGACCGTTCCCAGTAAGATAACCAACCATATTCCCCATGTCGGCAACTGCATTAGCAGTAACCAGAAAGGGATCGCCGCCACTGAGCCCATCGTGCCCGGAATTATTGGTGATAAGCCGCTCCCGAACCCCGTAGCCAATAAATGCCACGGATTGCTCATTTTTAAGTGACGTTTTGCATCATCCATGTGTTCCCTCCGTATGATCATTTTCTGTTTGCTGTTCTGCCGAAAAAGGGGCTACTGGTTTTTTATCGGTTTTAAAATGGTTAAAGCCTTTCAGATCCAGCTGAATTTCTTCATTGTTGTTAAAATAGCGGATACCTTCTGATTCTGGCCTGATTTGCCCAATACAACAGAAACTGGCTCCAGAGTGAGCCAACGCCATATTTAATGCACCACGGTTAAGCTCAGGTACAGTAAAGCACAATTCATAGTCTTCCCCACCACTCAACGCCCATTTCAACGCCTGTTCAGAAGCAACATATTGCTGCATTGCTTCAGAATAAGGCAACGCATCCAGGTTAATATGCGCACCACATTGGCTGGCAGACAAGATATGGTTGAGATCAGAAATCAAGCCATCGGACAGATCAATCGCCGAAGAAGCCAGAGCACGAAGTGCCTGTCCTTGTAGAACCCGTGGCTGCGGGCGTAGATGGCGTTTAACCAACCAGTTGTGGACTGCCGTATCTTCCACGGTCAGACGATCTTGCAACAGAGCAAGGCCTGCGGCACTGTCACCCAATGTTCCGGTTACATAAATCCAGTCACCGTTCTTTGCACCAGTGCGGCGTAACGCGCGGCCAGCCGGAACTAAACCATGTACGGTTAACGTCAAACTCATGGGACCTTTTGTGGTATCCCCACCAATCAATTGCATACCGTAATAATTCAGTTGCTCAAACAGACTGTCACTGAATCGCTTTAACCAATCTTCATTGATGTCGGGCAATGTTAATGCCAGCGATGCCCAGGCAGGATCTGCACCAACGGCAGCCAGATCACTGATATTGACAGCCAATGCCTTATAGGCCAAATCTTCCGGTGAGATCTCAGGAAGAAAATGAACACCAGCAACCAAAGTATCGGTTGTTACCGCTAGTTCTTGTTTATCTGCAACGGTCATCAGCGCACAATCATCACCAATCCCTAGATTTACATCACGTCGGCGGATGATATGGCGATTGAAATAACGTGCAATGAGGTCAAATTCACCACATGCCATAATAGAATTCCAGAAAGTGACTGACGATGAGCGCATGAGGCCGGATTACCGGCCTCATGCGTAAAATCATCAAGTTATAATGGGGAACTCCTGGCAAGCAATCACTTTTTCTTGCGTGCTGCCGGACCAGCTTTATCCAATACCCCATTCACGAATTTATGACTATCTTCAGCGCCAAACGTTTTCGCCAGTTCGATACCTTCATTGATAGCCACTTTGTAGGGAACATCATCACGAAAGCTTAGTTCAAACATCGAAACGCGCAAGATGGCTTTTTCGACCTGCCCCAACTCTTCAAGCTGACGAGAAAGATAAGGTGCCATCAAGGCATCCAATTTTGCAGCATTGACCGCTACCCCGGATAACAATTCACGAAAATAGGTGATATCAACACCAGTTACGTCCTGCTCTGACAGAAAATCCAATTCAACATCAGCAATACTATTATTGGATAATTGCCATGAATAAATTGCCTGAACAGCACACTCACGAGCACGACGACGAGCAGCAGGTTTCACAAGATTCCCCTTAATTAACACTTAAAAATTCAGCCTTTAATGGCTTTGATTACATTGATCATTTCCAATGCGGTCAAGGCAGCTTCTGCCCCTTTATTACCTGCTTTGGTACCTGCGCGTTCGATTGCCTGTTCAATATTTTCAGTCGTCAGAACACCAAACGTGACAGGGATATCACTGGACATTGCTACGCTGGATAAACCAGAGCTGCATTCACCAGCAACATATTCGAAGTGAGCTGTACCGCCGCGGATAACAGTCCCCAAAGCGATAACCGCATCATATTTATTGGTTTCAGCCAGTGCCTTAGCCGTCAATGGCAATTCATAGGCACCTGGAACCCATACTACGGTGATATTATCTGAAGAAACCTGACCGATGCGTTCCAGTGCATCTACGGCTCCTTCCAGCAGGCTGTCATTAATGAAGTTGTTAAAGCGGGCAATTGCAATTGCAATGCGGGCTTCAGGGGCTGCAACAACACCTTTGATTACGTTCATAGCCTTCCTTATATTTTTATTCATATCCGCAGGGGCGCGGATCTTATCACATTATTTTTCTCTGCGTCTTGGTTTATGTCCAAACTTAAATCAGAACCTAAACCGGGCGTAAGCGGAGACGTACATCAGACCCAATCTGCTTTACATCAAACAAAGTGAATTCAGGGGCATCCGAGAGTCTTTGCAATTCTGGGATATCGAACAATCCACGGGCACTATTTCCCAGTACTTTAGGTGCAATATAAAGGATTAATTCATCGACCAGCCCCAGGGACAATAGAGCACCGGCCAAAGCAGGGCCACATTCCGCCCAAACTGAATTTATCTGACGCTTGCCCAGCTGCATCATCAGCAGAACCAAATCAACACCATTACCATGTACCGGCAATAAAATCTGTTCGACATTATCAGGCCATTGCTGTTCGTTTTTGTTAGTACGTGCTAACCAACATTGCCCTGTTTGCTGGACAACTTGATGCTGCGGTGTGACACGATTTTGGCTATCAGTTATGATACGGATGGGTTGACGAAGCTGCTCTTGGGGATAAACCGATTGTGTTTCAGCATCCAGTTCATTCCAACGAACAGTCAGTGAAGGATCATCAGCCAATACTGTTGCGCTCGAACTCAAAATTGCGCTGCACTGTGCCCGAAATTTCTGCACATCTTCACGCGCCTGTGGTGAAGTAATCCATTTACTTTCCCCAGATGATAACGCGGTGCGGCCATCCAATGATGCCCCCAGCTTTAATTGCAGATAAGGGAACCCCGTACGCATACGTTTGAGAAATCCCTTATTCAAAGATTCTGCCTGATTCATCATCAGACCATGTTCGACAGCTATACCTTCCTGCTGTAATTTATACAAACCACGTCCGGCTACTTGCGGATTGGGATCTTGCATGGCGACCACAACACGGCTTAGACCGGCGGCAATCAAGGCATCAGCACAGGGAGGAGTCTTACCGTGATGGCTGCATGGTTCAAGCGTCACGTAAGCGGTGGCTCCTTTGGCTTTTTCACCAGCCATACGCAGGGCATGTACCTCTGCATGAGGCTCACCTGCACATAAATGAAAACCTTCCCCTACTATCTGATCATCCTTAACGATGACACAACCTACATTCGGGTTAGGGGATGTTGTAAAACGCCCTTGATACGCCAATTCCAGCGCCCGGGACATATAAATTTCATCAAGTGTCATAATTTTTTGGTAGCCGTATTTGTAGCATAATGAGATTTCTTGAAAGATATCATTTTTGAAAACCAGCGTTCTCAATCTTGTAGTTTGGCAATCTCTTCGCCAAATTCTCGGATATCCTCAAAACTACGGTAAACAGATGCAAAACGAATATAGGCCACTTTATCAAGTTTTTTCAGTGCATCCATGACAAAATTTCCAATCATTTTGGATTGGATTTCACGTTCTCCCGTTGCCCGCACCTGAGATTTAATATGGCTAATCGCTGTTTCCACATCATCAGAACTGACAGGGCGCTTCTCCAGTGCCTTTTGCATACCACGACGCAACTTTTCTTCGTCAAAAGGCTCCCGAATATCATCACTCTTAATAACTCGTGGCATCACCAGTTCTGCGATTTCAAACGTAGTGAAGCGTTCATGACACTCCAGGCACTGACGGCGACGGCGCACTTGTGAGCCATCCCCAACCAGGCGGGAATCAATAACTTTAGTATCAACGGCTGCGCAAAATGGGCAATGCATATCGTTTCCTGACAGTTAACCGAAGGGAGAATGACAGTGTACCTTGAAGTGATAATGAAAAACACCCTGTCAGTGAGTACTCACAGGGTGTTTAGACGCTATCAAAACTCGATCATGCTAAATACATTAGGGAAGTATGGAAGGCTGATCAGCCCCTTCTTTCTCAACTTTCTGCTGAATCATATGTTCACGTTTCATACCCAGCTTCAAGGCCAATGCAGAAGCAACATAGATGGAAGAAACTGTACCGATGGAAACACCGATTAACATTGCCAGTGAGAAGCCTTTCAGCATTTCCCCACCGAAAATGTACAGCATCAACACAACCAGCAATGTTGTGGCTGAAGTCATGATTGTACGACTCAGAGTCTGGGTCAATGAAACATTCATGATCTCATAAGAGGTACCACGGCGTATCTTGCGGAAGTTTTCACGAATACGATCCGACACAACAATACTATCGTTCAATGAATAACCGATAACGGACATCAATGATGCAACGATAGTCAGGTCAACCTCAATCTGGAACAACGACAGAATACCCAGAGTGATAATTACGTCATGTGCAAGAGCAATCACTGCTCCCAATGCCAAACGCCACTCAAAGCGGAAACCGACATAAATCAGGATACAGATCAATGCAACCAATAGCGCCATTGCTCCGGTTTGCGCCAGTTCGCTTCCTACACTCGGACCGACGAACTCTACGCGTTTAACCGTAGCATCGTTATCAATATTCTGGTTAATAACGGAAATAACCTTATTACCCAGTTCCTGTCCTGCGTTACCTGCCACCGGAGGCATACGCACCATCACATCCCGACTGCTGCCGAAATTTTGCAAAAGCGCATCAGAAAAACCATTCTGTGTCAGGCTCTGGCGCATCTTGTCCAGATCCGCAGGCTTGCTCAGGTTAATCTCAATGACCGTCCCACCGGTAAAATCAAGCCCCCAGTTAAACCCACGAACGCCCATCGTAACGATGGAAGCCACCAAAAGCAGGAACGAAATCCCAAAGGCAACGTTGTCCCAGCGCATAAAGTCAATGACTCTACGCCCATAGTTTAATTGTTCAACAGTATAATCCTGTGCCACAACGTGCTCCTTAAATTGACAACTTATTGATACGCTTGCCACCGTACAGCAAGTTCACGATTGCTCGTGTTCCCACAATAGCAGTGAACATTGAAGTCGCCACACCAATACTCGTGGTGATCGCGAAGCCCTTGATAGAGCCAGTGCCCACTGCATATAGGATGATCGCAGTAATCAACGTAGTCAGGTTTGCATCGATGATACTGGAAAACGCGCCTTTGTAACCTTCATGAATTGCCTGCTGAACTGTACGGCCATTACGCAACTCTTCTTTGATACGTTCGTTGATCAATACGTTCGCATCCACGGCTACAGCAAGTGTCAGAACGATACCGGCAATCCCCGGCATAGTCAGAGTTGCTCCCGGCAGCAAAGACATGATACCGACGATAAGGACTAAGTTAGCCAGCAACGCACTGCTCGCAATCAGACCAAACTTGCGATAGTAAATCACCATAAACAGAATGGAAGCAATCAAGCCCCACAAACACGCTTCAAGGCCCTGCTCAATATTCTGCAAGCCCAGAGTTGGCCCAATAGTGCGTTCTTCCACAATCTGGATTGGTGCAATTAATGCCCCGGCCCTCAATAACAATGATAACTGGCGGGCTTCGGCCGGGTTACCAATACCCGTAATGCGGAAACTGTTACCTAAACGCGACTGAATGGTAGCGATATTAATAACTTCTTCTTTCTTAACCAAAGTCGCACGACCATTGGCATCTTTCTTGCCGCTGTCTTTGTATTCCACAAACAGCGTTGCCATTGGTTTTTGCAGGTTATCTTTGGTGAAATTAGACATCGCAGTACCACCAGCACTATCCAGAGAAATATTCACCTGAGGATAGCCGTTCTCATCTGTGCTGGAGGTAGAGTCAGTGATATGGTCCCCTGTCAGGATAACGCGCTTGAACAGCACTACAGGGTTTCCATCACGGGTATATTGCAGTTCTGAATCAGCCGGAATGCGGCCAGAAAGCGCAGCATTTTCATCAACATTGGTATTTACCAGACGGAATTCCAAAGTTGCAGTTGCGCCGAGGATCTCTTTCGCGCGGGCAGTATCTTGGATACCAGGTAATTCAACAACAATACGGTCTGCGCCCTGACGTTGAACCAGTGGCTCCGCAACCCCAAGCTGGTTAACACGGTTACGCAGGATGGTGATGTTTTGCTGGACGGCATAAGAACGGGCTTCACGCAGACGTTCGTCACTCATGACAACTTTCAGCGTATTGTTTGCACCAGTAGAAAACACTAAATCACGATGACGCGGTTCAAGATAGCTTTCCGCTTTAGAACGTGCATCGTTGTCACGAAAGCGAACTTCAACGCCGTAATTATCAATTTTTCGGATAGTAGAATAAGCTATGCCCTGATCACGTAACTCAATGCGTAGACTATCAATATTCTGTTCTTGTAACTTGCTCAGTGCGGTTTCCATATCCACTTCCATCAAGAAGTGAACACCACCACGCAAGTCAAGCCCCAGTTTCATCGGCTCAGCACCAACTTTACTTAACCAGACAGGCGTTGCGGGAGCAAGGTTCAATGCCACAACATACTGTTCACCCAACGCTGAGACCAGTGCTTCACGGGCACGGAGCTGAACATCAGAACTATTGAAACGAGCAAGGATTGCTCCATTTTCCAACGCAATGGACTTGCTCTTGATTTGATCTTTTTCTAAAACATTACGGACTTGGTCCAGCGTTTTTTCACTGGCGGCGATGCCTCGCGCGCCAGTGATTTGTACAGCCGGATCCTCACCATAAAGGTTGGGAAGTGCATAAAGCAAACCGATGAGGATCGCAGCGATCAGCATCAGATACTTCCACAAAGGATAACGGTTCAACACGGCAGTTCCCTTCGGGAAAATCGGAAATTAAATAGCTTTCATTGTACCTTTCGGCAAAATGGCAGCAACGAAGTCACGTTTGACAGTTATTTCTGTGGTCTCATTCAGGGCAATCACAACATAGCCAGTTTCAGACACTTTAGAGACACGACCAACCAAACCACCAGAAGTCAGTACTTCATCCCCTTTGGAGATGGAATCCATCAGTTTTTTATGTTCTTTAGTGCGTTTTTGTTGTGGACGCAGGATCATGAAATAGAAAATCAGACCGAAAACAACCAGCATGATAATCAGAGAATATGGGTTACCCTGAGCTTGCGCTGGTGCACCAGCCGCAGCCGCAGCTTCAGAAATAAAAAAACTCATCAAATTTCCCTCATTGTTATCGAAGACAGTGCTATTAAAGACATTGTTATCGAAGATATGTTGTCAAAAATATTGTTGTTAAAAATATTGTTGTCGAAAATATGACTATCGAAAAATCGATAGTTTCTCGATCAAAAACCAGCCCAATATGCTACACATATTGAGGCTGATTAGTCACGTCAAATTATATATTTAACGGCGGAACGGATTTACCGATCTGCTGATAAAACTCTTCAACAAACTGTTCCAGTTTGCCTTCTTCAATGGCTTTGCGAATTCCGGCCATCAGACGCTGATAATACCTTAAATTATGTATTGTATTCAGCCTTGCACCAAGAATTTCGTTACAACGATCAAGATGATGGAGATATGCGCGGCTATAATTCCGACAAGTATAACAGTCACAATGTTCATCCAGCGAAGAAGTATCTTCTTTATGTTTGGCATTGCGGATTTTGATAACCCCTTCTGTCACAAACAGATGACCATTGCGGGCATTACGTGTTGGCATTACACAGTCAAACATATCAATGCCACGACGAACACCTTCAACTAAATCTTCCGGTTTGCCGACACCCATTAGATAGCGAGGCTTATCCTGTGGGATCTGCGGGCATACATGTTCCAGAATTCGGTGCATGTCTTCTTTTGGCTCACCAACAGCCAGACCACCCACAGCGTAGCCGTCAAAACCAATTTCCACCAGCCCTTTTACGGAAACGTCACGTAAATCTTCATAAACACTGCCCTGAATAATGCCGAACAGGGCATTTTTATTATTCAGTTCATCAAAGCGTTGACGACTACGCGCGGCCCAGCGCAATGACATTTCCATAGAACGCTTCGCATAATCCCAATCTGCCGGATATGGCGTACATTCATCAAAAATCATGACAATATCGGAACCCAAATCATATTGGATTTCCATCGATTTTTCTGGGCTGAGGAAAACAGGCGTTCCATTGATTGGGTTGCGGAAATGAACGCCTTCTTCCTTGATTTTTCGCATCGCTCCGAGACTGAAGACCTGAAAACCACCAGAATCGGTCAGAATAGGTCCCTGCCACTGCATAAAATCATGTAGGTCACCATGTAATTTCATGATTTCCTGCCCCGGGCGCAACCAAAGATGGAAAGTATTTCCTAACAGGATCTGTGCTCCTGTCTCTTTCACTTCTTCCGGTGTCATTCCTTTTACTGTACCGTAAGTGCCCACTGGCATAAACGCAGGGGTTTCCACCACACCACGATCAAAAATCAGACGACCGCGACGAGCCTTTCCATCCGTCTTTTGTAACTCAAATTTCACTTAACCTCCAGACATCAGAAAAACAGTCTGATGTATTACAAAAATTTGCACATTCTAATAGCTATTAACGCCACTGTATACGCCAGCCTCGCAATACTCGGTATGTCATATTTTGCTATTCCTTGTGCCATTCTGCCTTTTTTGTGTCACAGTTTTGACACAGTTATTCCAATGTGATTTTTCTATCTATAATAGAGCTTCACACTAAAACAAGATGAAAACGTGATAGAAATGGTTTAGCGATCTGATGTCAGCATTTACAGGATATCAAGAATCTAATCCACCCACCCCACCAGTGATGCAGTGGTTGCAACCTCGCGTTAATTCCATTCAACAATAATCCCATTCAAAAACAGTTAATTATGTAATTACGTGCGCGTATCACAGATTAAGAAAGCATCGATCACATATTAAGTAAAGTTAATTAATATGAATTACAGCACTCAGGAAGGGGAAAAGATGAAAATTTTTGTTATTAACCTTGAAAAAGATAACGATAGAAGAAAATCAATACAAGATCAGTTACAAAAGGTAAATCTGAATGCTGAATTTATCAATGCAGTATATGGAAAAGGGCTTACCAATGAGCAACTCCACAAGGCATGCCCTGATTTTGATAAAATATCTCTGACTCTTGGTGAAGTTGGGTGCTCAATGAGCCATATTAGTATATATAAAGATATGATAGATAAAAATATACCTATTGCCCTCATATTAGAAGATGATGTAATTTTTGATAATAGTTTAGTATCAGTATTATCTCATTTAGATAAAGACTCTCAATCTTTTAGTTCAAATCCATATGTTTTTTTATTGAATAAAACCAATGAGTATTTTAACTCATTCAAAGAACCGTTAATTGATAACTACGATATTGTCAATGTAATTGATTCAGCTGGTACATTTGGGTATGTATTGAACTTAACCGCAGCTAAAAAACTATATCAATATCTACGGCCTGTTAGATTTGCTGCCGATGAATGGAAGTTGTTTAGAGAACGGGGTATCATTAAATTAAAAGGGATCGTCCCTCCAGTAATTCATCATTCCTCCCTTTTCTCTTCAAATTCTTCGATCGGGAAAAGAAAACACGCCCTAACAGACTTAGACAAAAGCAATCGGAAGCGTGCAATTATCACCCAAATAAAATTGGCTCTATGGCGAATTTCCATTCGATCTTGGATGAAGAAAATCAGACCTTAGTAAGTAACTAAGGTCTTCCTAATTATGCTGTTCGATACCAACCCATTAGCATAATATAGGAGTTGACAACATCAACTCCGTTGCCGCTACCCGTTTCTGATGTCGTGCCATTAATACTATGAGTATGATCACCATTCCATGATGTATTTCCTGTCCAAGTTCGGGATGCATCAAATGTAGTCCGTTCTTTCCATTTATCAGTGTATTCCACTCCCGGTTGACTTTGACCATTTCTAGCAAATGCCCCACCAAAAATATCGTTCCCATGACTAATAACACTCGGTAGGTATCCAGTAATATTCATGCTGCCTCTGTTATGACTATGCCCACCAGTATTACTTGTATTTGCACTAAAAGTATGGCCATGCTTCGGCAATTGATTAACTGATAGCCATTTCGTATCACTCCCCCCAGTTGATAACAAATTCGAACCATTAGCCGCAGCTAATCGAATAGTTCTATTTTCACCAATATATTTCCATGATGTTCTCGGAAATAAATTATTTGGATTTTTATTCTGTGCAAACCACAAAACAATCCCGACAGGATACAATAGGTCAATAGAAACAGCTCTGGCTAATGCGTCAGTGACCGCTTTTTGACTCATGACCAGAGAGGCATTTTGTCCGGTGTTCTGCGCAATCGCAGATTTATCCAGTTTCCCATTCACAATGGCATTTGTCGCATAATCCCCTTTTGGTTGATAATTCCCCCTCGGTTGGTATTTGCCATCACTTTCCCCTCTGGTGTAACTATCCCCTCTCAGTGCATAGTTCCCAGCGCTCTGGTAGTTCCCTTTCGGCTGAAAACGGTTATCGGACTCCTCCTTGCCATAACTGTAGCCCGCAGGGGTATAGTTTCCCAGCGGCTGAAACTTTTGATTCGCCTCTTCCTTGTCATACGCCCCCACATCATCCGCGGTCAGATCTGCTTTCAGTTCCACCCACGCATTGCCGGTTTTCGGCTCTTCCTTATTATTTTCTATCCGTGATTGCCAGAGTTTTTGTTTGTGGTACACCACCGCGCGTACAGGGTAAGGCTGGGCTTCCGTTGTCCACTGTGCCGCGCCGTACACCTGCATTTCTCCGACGGCTTCCGTGATATCGTGGAACATGCCGTTCATCTTTTCCCGTTCGATATCTTTCGCAGCCGGATCGGTGTTCTGGTCACGTTCGTAATCGTAGCCGTAGCCCTGTGTGTAGGAAACCGAGCCGTCTGGCTGGACTTCATTGGGAATAGAAACCCTGTCCCCTTGCGCCGCGAAGGGGGTTTTGAATGTTTTGGTCATGCTTTATGCTCCGAAGTTACTGCTTAAGTAGTTGGTGTGTTTGCGGCCGAAGCCAAAGGCTTTTTTGGTGACAATGCGGTATTTCACGCCGACGCCAGAGGGACGGGGCATCAGGTCAAAGTTCTCCAGCAACACCCGCAAGTTTTCATCCGGGTTGAAGTTGAAGACGTAATACATATAGGTCATGTCGAGCGGGTCAAGCACAAAGACTTTGCTCTCATTACGCCAGAAGAAGCGCTCTAAAAAGAGATTGATATTGGTGACGGTCGGGCTTTGCGTCAGGTTGAAATAACGCATACGAATGATGAGGCGTTTTTGTTCCGCCGTGAGCATCAGGGTGTAATCCGCGTTGCGCCGGAAATTTCCCGCGAAGTTGCGTTTTTTGCCGAACCCAATCCCAATTTTAGTTTTATCACTGGGGGAAACATCAATGCCCAGCGATACATCGAGAATGCGCGCCCAGACCGCCAGCCCGAAGTCATTGGCGGTATCAATATTGAAGACATCGTGATACCAGTTACGCCAAAACGCCACGTTACTTTGCTCAAAGTAGGCGGCTTTGCGGGTCGCCAGTGTGTTCAGCTTTGGCGCGTTTTCGTACTGCCACAATATTGCCCGTAGCAGGTCAGAATGAAAATCCAGTGTCTGTATCTTCATGTGATCACCACCTGTACCGAGCCACGATGCAGCCGCGCCACTTCATTCATTTTGATGGGGATAACCCCCACTCCCCACGCTTTGCCATCGGATGACAGTTCAACATTGGTAATAAACAGGCGCGGTTCAATGGCATTGATGGCGGCGGCAATTTCAAACGGGGAGACTTCACGTCCGACCACCAGCCCGTTATCGCCGTCAATTTCCCCCCGTACCCACTGTTCCACGGCAGAGGGGATCAGGCTCTGGGCGTCAATAGTGGATTTTTTCACCGTTACCCGACAAAAAATAACCTGCTCAGACGGGCGGTCAAAGCGGATCTCGTACTCCTGCCCGCTGACCCGTTCTATGACGTTCACCACTTCCTGCCCGTTATAGGCCGCGCCAATGGTTTTGGTGCGCAATAACGCCCGGGCGATTTCTTCGCGGTCGCCGCCTTCCACGCAGACATAGACACTGTGCGGCAACAGTTTGATACCATCGACCGTGATAATCTGGGGCGCATAATTTTCCCGGAACGACAGGGAGTTTACCCCCTCCAGCTCAAACAGGGACGAGGTGATCGCCTCCCCCACGCTGACGGTATTTTTTGCCAGTGTCTGCTTGCGCCGACGCCGGGCACTGATATCGGATTCCGCTTCCCGCCCGACCACGGCATGAGCCGGATTATTGACCGTCTCCCAGCCCAACACCGAACTGGCGACCCGTTCAAGGTGCCCGGCCTTGCATTCAATCGCACCCGGCCTGACCGCCCGCATATCGCCGGTGGTTTTGCCGTCCTTGCCGATAATCAGGGTGCTGAGGGTTTCAAACAGGGCACCGGTCACCGATTCGGCCTGCGCCCCTTGGGGGATAATCGTCTCCGGCACACCACCAAAAGCAACATTGGCGAGGTAGGAGCGGGTGGCCGCAAACCGGCTGCCCCCCATCAGCGCCCAGATCGCATCTAAAAAGATACCACCGGCGATATCCGGGTTAATCTGGTTGGCGAGTTCGGCATTATTACGCACCATCGCGTCACGGTTCTCGGTCTCCATCGTCACCAGTACGCCTTGCGGGGTCTCCGGTGACAGATCAATGTCCTGACCGAACGCGGCGTGAAAATCATCCTCGACATCCTCGCGCAGCGCGGCGGTATCCGGCACAATGACGCCCTGCCGGGTAATGTAGTGATAATCAGCCATTGAGGGTAAAACTCCCGTAAATTGAGCGGATCACGGCACGGTAATATAATTCGTTCTCCGCAATCTCTGCCTGAAAGGAAACAATTTCCTCCACCCCGGCCACTTCGTGTATGCGTTCACGGAACGCCGCTTCGAACATCGGAATATCCGCGTGACGCCCGAACGTGGTTTTCCAGTAAGGAATGCCCTTATCCACCTTGTGCAGCATTTCCCCCCGTAAGGCGCGGGCATAGTGGAGGCACAGGTTTTCAACGGCGTGTGCATCACGCACCACGGCCAGATTGCCGTCATCCCCCAGCATCAGGTCGTTGTTCTCATCCACGGCAAAGGTGATCATAGTGGTGCTCCTGTGTTGCCATTACCAGTCTGTACACCGCTGTGCTGATGGGTATCGCCGATATTGCGTCCGTTATGGCGCATCGTGCCGCCGTAAGAGTCACTGTTACCGTTGACCGCGTGATTGCCGTTGATGGTGACATTGCCCGTAAACAGCGTTTCCGGCGCGTTGACTTCAAACCTAGGCGTATCCAATACCGCTTTATCGCTGTGCAGAGACAGGCACACCGAACCGTCCATTGACTGAATGACCAGTGCATTCAAGTTGTTGCCGTCAATCGCCCAGCTCTTAATCGTGTCAGGGAAAAACATCGCGTCGCTGAACGAATGCAGCCGGGCAGTGTTGGGCTGGTCTTCCTGCCCGCCGCGCTGGAATATCAGGCTGATATCGCGGTCATTGGCTTTCAGCCAGCCAACATCACCGGGTTTCAGCGGCACGCGCACAAAGAAGCCGCCACCGCCAAAACGAAAGACCGGAATGTTATACACGGGCGCACGGGAGACCGTTTGTCCTTCCGTGGTGGCCATCATCACCAGCGGCTTAATCACGGCTCGGTTGGTCTGGTCGTCATAACTCACGACCGTGGCAGGCAGCATGTCCTCCACATTCAGCATCAGGTTACGAAAGGCCGCCATAAACTGCCCCGCGAGGCTGCCTTCGCTCGCGATATCGCTATTCGGTTGATTCATGGTTTACGCTCGCTTACAGGTTGCCGTATAGAAAAAAGCATCATCATGGGAGGCGATATCGAATTTAAGCTGTTCGATAATATAATCGCCGTTCAGGGATTTATTCAGTTTGCTGTCAAGGCGCAGCATCCCGCCGAGAAAAGATTCACCGTCAATCAGAAAACTGACATCCAGCCCCTTTTCGGTGGCTTTGGGAATGCCCACCATGCCGGTTTTCATGGTCAGAATACGCAGGCGGTTTTTGAGGGGCTGGTGGCTGTCTTTGACATACAACACCTCATCGTCAATAAAGGCTTTGACATGACCGGACTCCTGCAACCGTGCAATTTGGGACAATGCCGCGCCGCAGTAATACCAGTTGGCAATGTTTTTATCCGTAGCCTGAAAATCCAGCTTCACTTTACAGTCGTCGGCAATGCCCTGCGCAATCTCAGACAACTTCTTCATCGCACCCCCGGATGAGGAAACAATCGTACCCGCGTGGCTGTTCCCCGTTTTGGCTTTCAGGGTCAGGGTCACATCGGGCGGGGACGCAATTTCCGCACTGACGATATCGCCGACAAACACCCGGAATAACCCCGTATTGAGCCGACCGGCTTCCAGTATCAGACGCCGGGGTTGCTTGCTTTTGGTGTAAGGGCTGGTTTGGGTCAGGAGAAAATTGCGGGTATCGCTGCTCAGGCCGTCGATATTGACCGAGCACTCATTTTGCAGGGGATTGGCGTACTTGGTGCCGGAAGCCGAGATGCGCATCCCTTCGTACCAGTTGAGCCGCCCGCCGACTTCAATTCCCAGCCGGATCCGTCTTAGGTCTATCATCATCACTCCAGTAAATCAGGGTTTGGGTGGATTCGAACTTCTCCCACCACGGCAATTCGTGGTTTTCCGTGAGCAAAGCAAAGTTGCCTGCCGGACTCAAATAGGCGTAAGGGATCAGGCTGGCATTCGCCACCAGCCGCGCGCCTTGGATCAGGGACACTTCGTCACGCTGGATATCGCACAGCATGGTGTGACGGGCGGCTTTCAGGGTAATGACCCAGTTCACGCCGTCAAGGGTCACCGCCAGCCGCTGGTTGGGGATGGCCCGCAAGGGAATTTCGCGCATCATTTACCTCCGAACAGGGGATCGCCGTCCAGAATTTTCACCGCCACCGATTTTTTCTGACCTGCCACGTCTTTGGTCTGGACATTGCCCCGGTTGACCGTGCCTGACTGCGTTTTTTTCGCCACCCGGCGCGGCGGCAGTTCGCCATATTCCGGCTCGACCGTGCGCCACTCGCTGAACCGCAGGGACAGCTTGACCGCGTCCGCCATTTCCGGCACTTCATCATGAAAGAAGTTCACCAGTATCATCGGCTGGTAGGTTTTAACCCGCGTCTGGATACCCACTAACTGATGAGTGTCATACGCCTGTTGCATGGCCGAAAAGCTGTTTTTCAGTTCACCGGTGAGCAGCAACTCCATGCCAATCTCGACCGCTGCCACCACAATATGATCGCTGCGGGTTTCCCCGTTCTCGACCTGAAATTTTGTGACTTTATGCTCATCCCGCACGCTGACCTGTACCGGGCTGGCACTCTCAAACAACGTGGCAAAGGTATTGACATTAAAAATTTTCACTTCGGTGATCATTTGGCAACTCCCGTAGCGGTTTGCTGGCCCAAGTTCTGCATCTGGTTCGCCAGTGCCCCATTGATATCTTTTGCCACCCCCTGCGCATCCGTGGCTTGTGTATTGACGTTCACTTCTCCTATCTGGATATTGTTTTCATTGGTCTGGTGTGACTGGTTACTGATGGCCTGACTGGTCATCGGGTTCAGGGGATCCTTTGAGGCGGCGGCAAGCTGCTGATTTAATTTTTCCATATCGGTACGGAACGCGTTTTTCTCGGCCTGTTCGCGGTTATCAGGCGGCGGGATAGCTGTGGCAATCTGACCGTCTTCATTGACAGACCGTTTCACCACTTCGACTTTCTTGTCATCGCCAAAACCAAACCAGCCTTTCACGGTACTGATACCTGTCGAAACGGCATCCAATCCATCACTAATCCAGCCAATCACTGTCTTGACCTGATCCCACATCCATTTGAATGCACCGACCACGGCATCAGAAACGGTATCAAACACGCCGCTGAACTGGCTGCCCCAGACAATCAAAGGGGCAATCTGTTCAAGCAGCCATTTAAAGAACGCACTCAGCTTCTTGTCCATGTAATTGAATGCATCGACCACCAAATCCGCGACGAACTTCACCGCACTTTTGAGATAGCCAAACAACAACTGCCACGCTTCCCACAAGATCATGATGACTTTCTTCAGCATCGGGTACTTATCAAGCAGGCGTCCGATCATCGAATCATTGCCGGCGATAAAATTCATGATGTCGTCGTAAACAAGAGCGAACGCGGCCGCCAGCAATGCAATGATGGCAACAATGGCCAGAATGGGCCACGTGGCCGCCAGTGTTGCAGCGGCGGCGGCTAACATCGGGGGAACATAGTAAGCCGCCACCGCAATACCCACCGCCAGAAAGAAACCGATAATCAGGTGCTTGTTGGCCTTGCAGAAATCGATAAACGTCGACAGCCATTCCATGCCTTTGACAAGGACGGGGATCACCATCTCCAGAAAGCTGTTTTTCAGCAAGCCGGAAGACTGCCGAAATTTGTTCATCGCCGCATTGAATTTGATGGACTTCTCAATGCTCTCTTTGGTGATGCCAGCGTACTCTTTCTGAACCGTCAGGGTGCGCGCCAGTTCCTTGCGCCCTTTCATCATCAGTTCAACGGTTTTCTCATCGGACACCCCCAGCCCGGCAAGCGTGGCTTTGGCTTTGTCGAATTTCATCCCCTTCACTTTATCGGCGGTGGCGAGGATTTTTTCCATGGCATTCGTGGTGTGACCGAATGATTTCGCCATCGCTTCTAAATCAGACTGTGCCGCTTCACGCGAACCGCCCAGCTCAGCCAGTGCGCCGCCGAACGCATCCACATCGGCGGTCGCCATCCCAATTTTCTGACCCAGTTTATCGAGGGCTTCAATTTCCTGCGAACGTGATACCGCATCCGAAAAAATTGCGCCAATGCTCATCACAATGCCGACGGCGCCCAGCGCCTTGGTGGCGAAACCGGCGACCGATTCCCCTGCGGCTTTGTATTTACCTTCCGTTTCCGTCAACATCCGTTGTAAATGGCTTTGCGCCTTGGCTTCATCAATGGCGGCCTGAACACCTTTGGTACGCATGGTTTCGATGAATTTGTTGTAGTCTGCCTGTAGCGATTCAACAATGGCCTCAACGGACTCCTTGGCCTTGGCATTCTTTTTCTCAGCCTCTGTCAGCGTGGTCAGTTCGCCATTGAGGGCGGCCAATTCCCCCTGCAATTGTCCATATTGGGTATTGAGTTGCGCCAGGGTCTCACCGCTGTTCTGCATGCCCTGGCTGGCCTGTTCGCGCTGACTATCAAGGGCTGAAATAGCGCCCTCCAGTTCACTGATACGCGTACGTACCGATGACAGTTTTTCGTTGGTATCACTGATGTTGACGTCAATGTCAAATGACTCGCCACCGGAGACCGCCTGTAATGAAGCGGCCAGTTCCTGTACAAAAGTACCGAAGCCACCCGCCCCCGCTTCCGCGGCTTCCTGTGCGCGTCGCATATCGGCAATGATGTCATCGGTTGAACGTCGGAAACGATCAAAAGCATCATCGGCCTGACGGGTATCAAATTCAAATATCTGGACAAACGTATCCATCAGGGACATTTATCGCTCCTTTGAAGCCGCCAGCGCTTCGTTATAACGGTTAGTAATGGCGATTTCCCACAGATCAAACGCCTCTTCTAAATCTATTGACGTTTTGAGTTCCGTGAGGGTGGCATATCCTGCGCTGACGATGACGGCAAAGAAGCCATCAGCGTTTGGATAATCGACGGGAGTGAACCTTTGATTTTGTCCAGCAGGAATTGGAGGAAACCGCGGCTCCCGTCGCCCCCGAAAAAACTGGTGTTGTACCGCAGCATTTCGAGTTCCAGACGGATCAGGGCTTCGCCGTCGGGAACATGGTTATCAATCAGGGTCTGGGTTTTGAGTAGGATCTCCTGTCCGTCCCGTTCAACGGCCACATAGCGCAGCATTTTCAGCATCGCTTCATGGCTGATGTCGTAGTCGCCAATCTTTGGTGCATTGGACAGCGGGTATTTCGCCAGAATCTCCCGCCCGACCGTGGCAGGCAGGCGGCTGATAATAAACGTATGCTCTTCACGGTCTGCATCCGTGACGATAATTTCTTTCGGCTTGATTAACATGGCAACCTCAGTAAAAAAGGCGGGAAACCCCGCCAGAAAAAGCGATTAACGCGCCCGCGTGCGGTCGAAGTCCTGAAAGACAAAGGTGTACTGTTTGCTTTTGAGCCGTCCGGCACTGGCGGCCGAATTGCCCCGGCTGCCGTTGGTGATCTTGCCGTTACGGGCGGTGGTAGTAGAACCATCGCCATATGAGGCGACTATCGTAATAATGTCCCCTGCATGCCGGCGTCCCCGCTTAGCGGTATTGGCCTCCAGCAATATCGACAAGTTTTCATCTTCTTCGCTGCCCGCCAGTACATTGATAGTGACGGCTTGTGGGGTCGGAGCTGACCAGGCCACCAGATTACCGTTGATATCCATCCCCGTTTGCGCAATATCGACCGCGGGTAAGTCCAGCGGGTCGGCATCGTCAGCAAACTGGGTGATCTGAATGCCCGACGGAAAGGTTTTGGTGGCCTGAATAACCAGACTCAGGCCCGTGGCTGATACATCATTCATTCTCTGTTCCTTATACCAAGTTGTGAGCGCCTTCGACCTTGCGCACCCAGTCGCCCTTGCCGTAAATTAATATGTACTTCATCACATATTCGGGTAAATCGGAGACGCCCGTGTTCTCCACAATCTGGGTGTTATACCAGTAGCCTTTGTCCTGCACGTCGTGCCACGCCAAATCATCACCGGAGGCATCCGCTATGGCGATTTTCTGCACTTCGGTTAAGGTTTTGCCGGGTAAAATCGTGCCGTTATTGAGCGCCTTGGTCACCGCTCCCGCAATGACGGCCAGCGCACGGGCTTCCCCGTCTTTATTGGCCGGGATACCGCGCGTCGCCATCATCAGAGAGAACCATTGTTGGGTGATATAGGATTTCAGCCACTGCTCATTGGCATGGACGCTCATATCCAGCGGATTAGACGCTCCGCCGCACAAAAAGCCGCGCTGGTAGAAACGGATTTGCGACCCCGCCACCGCCGTTTCGCCGTAATAGTTCACTCGCAGCTTATCCAGCTTATTGGCATCCAAATCGGTACGGATTTGTGACGGGAATGTCACCCCAAACTGACGGTACATATAGTTAGTGGTGGCGTTAGTGCGGTCGTAATCGGTCGCTGCCATGATCGCCATGGGTAACGCCTGTACAAAGTGGTCATCGTCGGTTTTTAGGTTCAGCCCTGTTGAAGCCGTCCCCATCAATGCCGCGCTCCAGTCCTCCGCTTTTTCAGCAGTGACAGTCAAATGTAGCTGATATTTGACATTTTCCCCGGCGATGTATTGCGCCAGCTCTGCCGCCTGCGGTAAGGCCAGTTCCGTGAGGAACGTAGCGCTGCCGAAGGAGTCAGATACTTTTTCCGCCGCCATAAAAGCATCCAAAGGGGATTGTGCCGCATTGCCGAAGGAGCGTTGACCGGAAGACAGCCCCATCGCCTCCGCCAGCACGGAGTAAATCACATCGATGTCCGCTTTTTCCTGCACACCGCCAGTCAAGACAAAGGCGCTGTCCATCGCATTAAAGGTGATATAGGCATTGGCGAACTGGGGCGTTTTCTCGGCGTTCAGCTTAGCTTGTACGGCGGAGCCGACATCGGCGTAAGAGGTGACTTTGGACAAGTCAATGTCACTGAACACCTTCATCATCCCGCCGATGGTCACGGTGATGGTGCCGTCCACCAGCGTCTTAAGTTCTTCCAACGGGGCCGCTTTAGCCCCATAGACAGCCGGTGCACGGCCTATCGGCTCATACGCAGCAATCTGCAATTCTTTCGGCTTGCTCACCGGCGCGGGGCTGACGTAACTGAAATACTGACGTGCGAACTTGGCTTCCAGCGAGCCAGCACCCAGCAGTTCATCAACCTGACCGCTGGAAAATTCCAGTACCTTGCCCGCCGGAATTTTGGGATGAGTCGAAAAAAGCCGACCCGTGAGTTTACGCATGGGTACGCTGGATGCGCCGATCACCGCACTGGCGATATCGACATATCGGGTTTGTTTAATGGGCATAACGAAACCTTATGAGTTTAGATTCGGTAAATATCGGGATACAGCGCGTTAACGGCGGCTGTGTTAGGTTTGATTTCGCGTGAATGGGTGATTTTCACATCAAAGGAGGGTGACATTTCATAGTTACCCTGATCGTTAATAAAAAACGGGGTGCGCAGGTTGCCGGCGCGCTGGACACCAATATGCTGTTTGCGCAGCGCTTCCACAAAAGGCAGCGAGTTAACCATCATGCGTACCGTCGCGGTGATATCATTGGCGGTCAATGCCTGAACCGTGCCGACCCCCTGTACCTGTAGCGTTTTCTCCACCCACTGGGTTTCGCGGTGATTGGCGTCGCGCCCGACAACGTGATAATTTCGCCCCTGCCAGCCCTGTGCGGCTTCCTCAATGGGAAAGAACATCACAAAGCTGTCTTCCCGCCCCTGCTTGGTGGACTGGAAGCCCGCCACCACCGGAACAGCGATCCCGGCCTCATTTAACTGTTTTAGCAGTTGTGCGCGAATGGCAATATAGACCTCGTTATCCGTCATGGTCACCGGCCTCGATGCAGATCACTGATTTCCAGCCGTCTTGTGCGTACCAGTCGGCATCCCCCATAACATCATAGCGGCGCCCGGCAAACACCAGATAATCGGGTGCCGCCCCCCGTTGAATGTTACTGATATCATGGGAGGTATAGAGCTTACGGTAGACTTTCGCCGTATCCAGCCCCATTTCCTGCACATCCTGCGTATCCACCGCCTGCCAGCTTCCGCGAACAGTGACAGGTTCATGGTAAACATTCTCCCATTGCCCCAGATCGTTTACTTGACGCGCCTTAAATCGATACCAGCTCGCCGTCTGTTGCGGGATATAGCGCGAGGCTATCCGGTGTAAATTGCCAAACATTATTTGTCCTCCACAGCGAATGTCACTGCCTGTAGCATCTGTCCGGTATCCACCAGCGGCTTATTCGTCGCTTTGCCCTTGCTGTGACGTCCCGCTCTGGCTGCGACCGTGCTGTCTTTCAGCGGCGGGGTAGCAACCGCCTGAATAGCCCGCTTGATATCTCCGGCGGCGACACTGCCGACCTGTACCAGCCCGTCAGATACCGAGATATCACCCTTAATGGCCGCCTGAGCTGCACGTGACAGTAAATTACCGTACTTGGCCTGATTCTCGCTCATCGCCGGACGCATAAAGGGACGGGGCGGAATGCCGCCTTCGGGGTAGCCCAGTTCCTGAATGGCGGCTACGTAAGCGATCGGGGTGCCATCGGGGTATTTGGCATTCTCAAAAAAACCGACTTTCAGTTGCTTGCGAGCCAGTTCGTCATACACCTGTTTCAAATGCGCCAGTTTCGGGTTCATCGCAATACCCTCCCGTGATTGGGAAAACGCCCGCCCACGCTGCGAAATGCTGAACGCTCGCCACCGCCGCCGACATAGAACGGCGCACGGCCACAGCGATTGAGCAACGCCAGATACTGCTGACCAAAAGGCGTAAGATTAAACCAGTGCGACGTGTTCGACCCCACCGGCGGTGCCGTAAACGAAACGTTAACACTGCCCATGGTGGCAGCCGTCACGACGCCCGTAGGCGATTCACCCTGTGCGATAAGCGCCCGCAGTTGCAGCATGTGGGCCACCACCAGCCTCCACAGTTCATCGGTACAGACTCTCCGGCAGGGCGAGAAGTAGTGACGGGCAGAGTCAGCAATAATAAAAACTTCATCATCGGGTGCGGATTCAAACTGCGGATACAACACCCGAAACGCTTTCAGGGGGAAAGTATCCGTTGTCATTATTTGCCCTTACCTTTATTGGCTATCGGTGTGTCCTTACCTTCGGCTTCCAGTGATTCCGGCGTATCCGGCGCTGACTGGTCGCTGGCTTCCATATCGGACGCCACTTTTTCCGGATCAGCTTTACGGCTCTCTACCGTGATAAAGCCATTTTCCTTGTGTAACTGGAAAACATGATTGTCTTTCAGTTGCGCGTACTGTTCCGCACTGACTTCGGTCACCCGCCCGCGCGGGGTATGCATGGCCTTGGTCATGATATTGGCCTGACCGTGAATAAATACTGTCCCGTCACGTACCGCGTAATTCTGGTCGTTGGACAGGGTGCAATAGACATAGAGGGATTGGGACATGAAAGACTCCTCTTGAATTGAAAAACAGCGTGCCCCCTTACGAGGGCCGCCATTCAAATACCGGTCAGGCGGGTGATCGCCCATGGACGGGTCACAAAAATACCGGCCGTGGCATTGGTGGCATCTTCCAGATAGCCTTTGATGCCATTTTCCGAGCCGAGCAGCTGATATTTGACCGGAACCACCTGTAACAGAGTGGCATTGGTTGCCGTCGAGCCATCGTCTACGCTGTCCGCGAACAGGTAGGTAATGTTCGCGCCGCCGTTGGCTTCGCGGAACTCTGGCGAAAACACAAATCGCAGGTTCGGGTAGTTCTCTTTGACCCACTGCATCACCGTTTCCCCCCGCGCCACCGGATTGGCAATATTCAGCACTGAGCGATACCCCAGCGGCAACACTTGCGTAATCGCGGTATCATCCTTGATGCGTCCACCCGATGACAATTCAATCCGGGAGAACATGGCGGTAATGTCGGCGGTGATCTCGGCAAAGGTCGCCGCCGGCCATTTCTTCTTGGCCGTCTCATAGGCGGGCAGGTTCGGATCATTGAGCAAACCAAATACCCGTGTTTCTGCACTGTTAAAACCAAAGTAACCGGTACGTTCACGGGACATTTCCAGTGATTCAGTGGCGGCATGGCGTTTTTCGGCGGCTGACTCAAACCCGGCCGCACTCTGGCGGGCTTCTTCCAGCTTGCCAACCCTGAAACCCTGCTCATAACGCACGATACCGCGATTTTCAATATCGTTTTCATAGCTGGCAAACGGAATATTGGTGTGATCCCCGTACAGCTCGGCTTTCGCCACAGGTGTGGACACATTGAGAATAATCTCTTCGTGGTGCCATTCTCCCGCCGTCATCACCCCCGTGATTTCATCCAGAATGCGGATACGGGTCGCGGTGCGGATAAGTCCCGGCAACACATGCTGCAACATATGGCGCTGGATAAAGCCCCCCGCGGCGGCTGGCCCGGTTAAGGCCGAATCCATTGCATGTAACCCACCAAAACCGATTTGCGCCAGCTCGCCATACGTCCACTTCTGGTCAGCCGTCACATTCAACGGGCCATTCGCGCGGATCTCTCTGCCTGACAGATAAAACTTCTCTTGACTGACCGCCATGTTATTCTCCTTTTGCTGCGGTTGGGTATGGAATTTCAGTCAGACGAATAGCACACAGATGCGGGCTTTCGGCTGACTCCAGATGACGGGACACAAAGCCGATAACCCGATCTCCGGTGGCTGGGGTTTCTTTGGCGTGTAATTTACCGTCGGTATCAAAGATGATAGGGGCATTGATACGCGAGATGCCGGTTTCTAATACCACATTGACTTCGCCCATCGTCAGAAATTCGCCGGTGGTGCCGTTACGTGCATACAGCTCACCAATACGGTACGCTTTCGGGTTAATCATGATCCCGGCAAACGGGCCATTGCCGCCCACCCGCACCGACTCAACATTGAAATCGCGGTAGGTGTAGGCCAGCCCGAACAGGTTCTTGGTTTCATCCCGGGAGGACAGTACGGCACTGGTTGCGCGGATGGGGCCAGAATGGGAGGTTTCCCCGACCACGCCGCTAACCAGTCCGTTGAGAATACTCTTAGGTATTGCCATTATTGTTTACTCCACTTGTCTTTAATCGATTGCTGGGTGATTGTTGCATCCATTGCCGTGGTGGGTTTTTGTGAATCGGGGACACGACCGTGCATCCACGCATCCAGCGCAATGGTTTCCTGCCCTTTCTGGCAGGGAATACCGAGCTGTTTTATGCCGTATTCCGCCACGCCCTTCTTGGTCATGGTGCTGTGGTCAAATACCCCGACAAACGGTATCAGCTTGTGCGCCAGTTCATCACGACCCGCCAGTTGCTTAATCATCTCGCCCGTGTCCAGAGTGGGCTTGGCTTTTTCCAGCCGGTTCATTTTGCGTTTCAGCAAGGCAATATCATCCATTGCCTGAATGCCCCGGCGCAGACGTTTAACGCGACGGTTCAGGCTGTCTGTGGTGGCTTGGTCAAGATGTTCTTTGACTTCTTCGATCGCCTGCTCTGCCGCTTCAATCGCAATCTCGGCATTTTCCACCGCGGCCGGTTCACCCGTTTCGGCCGCTTCGGCGGCAGTTTCGGCTTCTTCTACCGCATCTTCGGCTTTTTTCTCTTCGTCCGAATCCGTCTGCTTTTGTTCAGGATCTTCGTCGCTGACTTCTTTTTTATCGGGGTCTTCATCTTTCGCCGGTGCCTGACCTGCGACAGCCGCAGCAATCAAGGCCTGTAACTGTTCGAGTTGCTCCGGTGTAAAGCCGTTGTCAGTGGTGTTCTCTTTCTTGTCTTGCTCTTCGGTAGCCATAGTGACTAACTCCCTCGTATCGATAGTAATAACGTGATCCTGCACGGCAACATCGGGGCCTGTTCGCCCCTCATCAACCAGTGCAAGGTGATTCGCCCGGATATCCCGCTGGATAGCGTCATAATGTTCGCCCTCAAACAGGCCGGAGGTGAATTCATAACGGCAGCGATAGCCCGGTGACAGCTCAATCTTGCCATTCTGAATCTGGTTCAGGGCGGCATTGGATAAAATTTTGATATTACCCTTGAGGTAGGGGTAATCGAAGTAGACGTTTTCTCCGATCACGCCCTCAATGCCTTTCTTCTCGGCGGGTGTGCCGTCTCTGCCCAGCATTTCGTGTTCATCCACAAACGGCATCAGTCTGAACGAGTTCAGGGTGGCCTCGCTCTCCAGTTCTGCTTGTGGGCGGAGTACCCGATACAACTGGTCAGGGTTCGGCGCGCCAATTTCTGCCCCCAGATAATCAAAAACCCCCACTTTTGAAATGGGGTTGTCTTTCACTTCCAGCCAGCCGTTCAGGTCATAGGTTCGTTTACTCATGTCATGCGTTCTCTCCAAAATCCACAACCGGCGTCCAGAAACATTTGCAGTTCGGCAATTCGCCGGGCAAACCGCGCTGGCCTGTCCGTTCATCAATAATCGGCGGGTTATCCAGATCGAAAATCTGGCCGTCCAGTTTCTGATGCAACTGACGGGGTTCAGCACTGCCGCCGGAGTGATGCCAGACGGCCTTACGGATACCCGCCGACTTCATGCGCTCATAGTTAGCGGCGGTGGTAATTTTGCGGGTCTGGTCTACCGCAATAAACTGCGCCCGTTTTTCGGTTACGCCGCCAATGTGCCGGATTTCCTCCAGCAAGGTTTTCGAACCTTCCCCCGCCTGACTAATAGAGCGCAGCGCCGCCCCTTCAATACGAAAGTGGAACTGTTCAGGGATGGATTTAATCAGGGCGACGTTTTCCGCCGTGGCTGCTGTGATCCGGTCTTTCATCGCCTCCGGCATCGTAGGGGTTTTGATGGTCAGTCCGCCGGAGAGTTGCTTAAGGGAATCCTCCAGATTGCGCTGGGTGTTCAAATCGACCTGACTCACAAACTTATCAGCCATTCGATTGGCCTGTTTGTTAAAGATGCTGTCCCAGCGACGTTTCAGCCGGTTCAGCCAGATACGGGTCTGGCTGGCAATACTGGCATCCGTCGCCACGGGTTCGAAGTCGTCCTGTAATTGGGTTAATGCCTGTTCGTAATCCTTAAGCATCCGTTTGATTAATCGTGACAAATCACGCTGGTAACGGTCGGCTGAGGCTGCCGGATAATGCAGCGGCTGGCCCTTCATGACCGCCTGTCGCTGTACTGCCCAGCGCTCCCGCTTCGATTTCAGGCGGATTTTCTTCGCCATACTCATCCTCATTAATCTCTAAACCGAAGTAACTGGATTCCTTATCCGCCGCCAGCTTTTGGCGGATATCCTGACCATCAATCGCGCCCACGTTGGCGTAGTTAACCGCGGTCTGGGAGTCTTTCAGCTCAATCTCGGCATACTCCGCCGCCGTCGGGCTATCCAGTGGCTGCCATGAAATGCTGATATCCACCACCGGCAATCCCTCACTGCGCAGCAAAATGTCATAATGCCGCTGTAACAGATCTTCCAAGTCATTAGCCTGGATACTTTCCAGTTCCTCGCGATAGCTGGCCTCTTCGTATTCGCCGGTGGCATTAAAGCCTTTGGGTGTCGTTCCCAGCAACTTAGTGGCAGGCACGTTCGCCGCCGCCGCCACCAACTGATATTGCGTCATGATGGTCGCGTCCAAATCCGCCAGTGAGGTATCGAACTGTTGAACCGTATCCTGACTGCCGGTGACCTGAACGCCGTAGTTATCGCGCATTGCAGTAAAGTAATCGATGTTTTCCGCGATCACGTTTTTATCGGCGTTTACAGCATCATTCATACCAATGGTCAATAATCGCTTGGTCATCGCCAGTTGGGGAGCTTCATTGGCGGTACGCTCTGAGGCATAAACCCGTTCGTAGACGCGCTCAGGCACCGACACGCCGAAATAGTTATAAGTCGGCTTAAGCACATTCGGCACAGGGAACGGCACGAACTTGATCAGGTGCGACTTGTGATAACGCCGCCCGCCTATCTGGTAGTAAGTCGGCTCATAAAAGTTCAGCGACGCCGGATCTTGCACGTTATCGGCGGTGAGTTCCGGTGTCACCCACTGGGGATCAATCTGCTTAATGCCCTTATACGAGCCTCGCGCAATGCCATCGGGGTTAAACGGATTTTCGTAGAAGTCCTTGGGGTTGGACGTCTCGATAACAAATAACGCAATACGCCCACCGTACACGCGCCCGAAGTGTATCAACTCTTTCATGGCCTGATGGAGTCGGTATTTTTTATCCTGCTTTTTCAACTGGTCGATAACATCGCTGTCTTCACAGTCGATTTCATACCCCTGCCGGATGGCATCGCGGGCAGGCATGTTACAGGCTTTGTCCACCAGCCAGTGCTTGGCGATCACCGCACACATGTTGTTGCTGATAAACATCTGATTGGCATACCACGCCGCTTGTGCTTCGGGAACGCCGTAAACGCTGCCGGTTTTGAATGACGGGATAGTGCCATCAATGGAATCCATCGCTACGCCTGCCATCGTGGGCTGGGGTAAGTCCAGCCCCTTAAAACCGCGCTCTTTTGCCAGTCGCGGATAGAGGTCTGTTGAAAATGCTGATTTTTTAATGGGGAGTGCGGCGGGCTTTCGTTTTGAGAACGGCCACATAAAAATTACCTCTTGGTTGTAAAGAAACTCCCTTTCTTCTGGTACAGGTCGCGCAGTGCCTGTGTCATGGCGTCCACCACATCATCATGCGCGCCCACAGGGAAGGCGGTGATTTCTTCCACGAACTGCGTCACCCACGGGGTAATGTCTTTGTGGGGCAAGAAGATATTTCCTGCTTCCCACTCTGCGGTCACTGCGTGGGCACGGGCGACCTTACTGCCGTCTGGCTCAACGGGAATCAAGCCGGATACCGTGCTTTTGAGGGTATCAATAACCGCTGTTCCGTTGGCTTTATCTTCCACCAGCTTACGGCGGCCTTCGGGAAAATCACCTGCCATCTTTTTAACCGCTTTCAGGGTAGCAGTGAAGCTCATGCGTGCCCGAACCTGATGTAACAGGTAGGCATTAGCACCTTTTTTGCCCCAGACCTGACCGACCACATAGTCCGTGCCTTCACTGTCCTTGAAGGTCATATCCCAGCTATGGATAACCTTGTCGAACTTCTCAGGCAGATCTTTCGGCAGGTAGTAGTTAATCCAGTCCTCTTTGAAAATCGTCCCACCGGAGGGTTTCGGTGACTGCTGATACATGGCTGACCAGAAGTAATCACCCAGAATGACTTTCGTTTCTAACAACTTGTCTATCGGGTGCAGTTCGGGAACGAGTGCCCCACCGTGTTCGTTAATGGCAGGAAAGGCGAGCACCTTAGCTTTGGGGGTGATTTCAATTACTTTGCCGGAGAGATCATCGGTTGCCCAACGGGTGGCCATAATGATCTCTCCACTGTTTTTCGACAAGCGGGTTTTAAAGGTAGAAACATACCAGTTCCAAATGGCATTCTTGGTCGTCGGACTCAATGCCTCTTTTGAGTTCTTGATGGGGTCATCAATAATACCCAAATCAACCTTTTTACCCGTTAATGGCCCACCGACACCCGCCGCAATATAGGAGCCTTTATTACCTACAATTTCGAACGTGTCACTGTTGCGCTTTGCCATCGTCTCAATAGTTACAACTCGTTTCGGGTTGAGCGATGATGCTGGGAATAGGTTGCGGTACTCATCACTCATCATGATACGCTGAACATCACGGTTCATGTCTGAGGCAAGGTCTTTACCATAAGACAGGCCAGCGACACGTTTGTCTGGATACCTTCCGAAGAAATACGCAGGCAGGTAACGCGAGACAATATCCGATTTCCCATGCTGAGGGGGCGCACCCAATATCAGGATCGGACGCTCACCCGCCATCATATCAATGAGAAACTCGTCCAGCGCCGCACAAACCTGCCGAGAGAAATCACTGGTAATGTATTCAGGGTTTATGTACTGAATGAACTCGTGCAAACTGCGTCGGGCAATCTCCCTCTCAATAGCGTCATCCAGCATTGCATTATCAATATCCATGTCAGCACCAAAAGTGAGAGAAATGAGCCGTTCGCACCAAAATCACCATGAAATGATTTTCGCGTTTTCGTTAACAAATGAGTAACAAATAAAACCCCTGAATTAAGTAAGTAGATGGCGACTTTTCCCCGTTTGGATAGCAAATTTGCCTGAGTTGAAAGCCGGGTGTTCGCCTAACCGCCATTATGTTAAATAGGACTACTTTTCCCGCTTTTTTCTCAGTGCCTGCAATTGCTCAAAACTCAGGTGGCTGAGGTCGATATTGTTCGGGGACATAGTGCCATCGCTGGACTTATGATCAATCTCCTGCTTCACCAGTTCGCCGTATTTCTTCGGTGCAACTTTTGTGATGAACCATTTGCGAGTATCGACCCGTAATTTTGCTTTAGCGACCTCCGCCGGATCAGCGATGCAATCGTCAGCAATCTCAAGTGTTTCTTCGATTAGCGTTTCTGCCTGAACCTCACGCGCGTGCGCGTATTGGTCTCGAAAGCTGTCATGCTCCCTTAGCCATCTGAACACAGTAGCCTTGGCGGGCATCCCCGGACGCTGGCAAATACTCCTTAAACTTTCACCTTCGGCGAGCAATGCACAAATATCGTCAGCCACCTCCGGTAAATAATCAGAGGGGCGACCGGTTTTCTTTTGTGCCATTGCTTATCTCCTTAATTGGATTCAGAACAAACAACTGGTTCGATTTATATAACCCCCTATCGGGGCGATACCACCGAAGCCCAAAACTTATACAAACCTCTGTCAAGCACCCGCGAAAGGATGCTTTGGAGAATTTTGTATTCCGTTTAATTTTCGTTCTGTTCTCTCTGATACAATTGCGGAGCAATTGCATCAAGCCCTCTTGCTCTTCGGCTTTTCTGTTGAATACTTACTGGCCCATGCCTTGGCAACATTCAGACAATCATCAAACGCCTTGCCTTTCCTGCTGGCTGACCCCGAGCGGTGATAGTGTTCTACGGCTCTATCACTCGCCATTCCTGCAATAGATGAAGAAAAGCCGAGCTTGGTTAACTCGGCCTGTACGTTCTTCGCGATAAATTGTTCATTGTTCATGCGGGTTCGCCTTCATCGGAAAAATCATCAAAGCCGGGTAATGTAAGCTGTGATAATTCAAGGATGGCCTTTTCTGCCTTGCGGATTTTCTTAAGATGACGTTTACGCAGGTTCATTAAATCACTGCCTTTCTGACCAAAGTTTTCATATGACCACTTATTGGCAGACACCAAACGATTTTGCATCTCACCAATAGTCAGCTCTTTTAGACTCTCCATATCCATCAGGGCTAAATCCTGTGGTTTATGCTCTTTCTCTGCCAGATCGAGTAACCATTTGCGAAGAGCTTTAGCGACTTTGGTTTTCGAGAGCATTCCTACAAGGTGAGCACCACGCAGTGAATAAATCCTGACTGCTTTATGCTGTAACCCATTGATTTCACCGCTGACCGTCAAATTGACGACCGTGGTCATATCCGGTGAAAACTCATCTTTGTTCCGATCATAAATCCTTGAAACTGAATCTTCACGAGCATACTCCAGAAGCTCAGCCATCTGTTTACCCGTAAACCAAATCTTGCTGTCGCCGTTATCAAACGGAACGATTTCGTGCTCTTTAAAAGTTAATGCTGTAGTCACGATGCTTATCCTTAACTTAGGTAATGAACCTTTGCCGCAATAGGAAATCAGCCCATCGAGTAGCATCAGTTCTAGCTGATTCCTCA
>NZ_CAWQTY010000054.1:0-1696 GCF_963897815.1 Xenorhabdus sp. Sc-CR9 | reverse complement strand
GACATTCCGTGAAACCCTTCGCCACTTTTTTCATACCACTTTGCCAGAAAAAGCGAAAGAACTCACGACTCGACTGACTGACAACTTTCAGATTTTAAAACCTGCATCTTCAAGTTAGATTGGTATAGGGCATATTAGAAATGGGTTCATTGTGTTCATCAACAAGCTGAATTTCTATCTTGTTCTTCAGCATATTCTTACAATCAGGACAATAAACTGAATTTGCATTACTCATAAATTTCTCTCCTGTTATTTTTCTTCTTCCATCGCCAGCAGGTAATCCTGACCGGATACTTTTTCAATACGCTGTCCGGCTTCCAGCTTTTGTCTCAACCACTGTTCAATCCGGGGTTCTAAACTGCCTGCTGGCTGATCCAGTAGCTTCGCCATTGCACCGTGGTTTTCCCATAAATCGTTATAGAGGGAACTAGTTAACACTTTCAGCCCGTAGGGAGAACGTAACCAGACGGCCAGCAGGTGTTCGCCCAGCGTAAACGGGATTTCACTGTTGCCTTCTCCGCAGACTTCGGGACGGCAAAACCGCATCGGTTGCGGCCGGTCTATCACCAGCTCTGTGACAGGCGACAACATCAGTGACCAGTCGCTGGGCGTGAAGGCGGGCACCAGTGCGCCAAATATCCGTGCATCCATCATGCGGAACAGCACTGGTTCGCCATTCATCATTACCCATTGCCGCTGCTGCCAGTGCCTAAGTTGTTCTTGCCACGGTGTATGGCTGCGGTAAGCCCAACCCCAACTGTTGTCACTCAGTTCATGGCGATCCAGCGCTGTCCCTATCTGAGTGAGTTGATTAGCCTTCGGTTGTACCAACCACGGACTCTGTTTCAACATATTGCGCATCAGGGTACCGCTATACAGCGGAAATGCCTGCTCAACCCAGTCATGACGGTAAAATGGTTCTACAGGATTCGGTTTAGCCAGTGAATTGAGAATGAAGAATACAGGCGCTTTATTGGGTTCATTCAGCCAAGCTTGCCAACTTATTGCAGATCCTGTGCTCTCCATCGTGATAGCTCTTTCCATTGTGTTTACTCTTTAACAGGTTTAATGACTAAACTGGCATCCTGTTGCGCCAGTTCTGCACAAGCCGGTTGCACCGGAAATTCAGTTACCGGGAGTGCTTCCGCCATCGGAAGTTGCCCTACTTGTGCGAGCGGTTCTACCCCTTCCGGCAGTTGCAGTGAAACTCCACGCCCACTGCCTGCGGAACCCTGCCCGACATTAATCGGTGAACACAAAATCCCGCCCGGGGTGACTTTAAGAAAACTGCCGCCCACTTTCAGCGTGATTTCTGATGCCGCTTCCAGTATCACTTTACCGCCACTTTTCAGGTGGATTTCCTGTCCGCTGTCAATCACGGTCGCATCACCGGTCTGGATATGCTGGCTGCCCGCAATCCGGTGGGAAACATCGCCTTCGGTGGTGATTTTGCGCGAACCGGCCACCTGATGATGATCATCAGCAAGGATCTCGTGATAACGGTTGTTATCGATACGCTGTTTCTGGTCATGTTTGATATGCCAGAGGGCATCGTTTTCGATATGGGCGGTAAAATCTTTCTGGCCGTGGAAATAGATTTCTTCACTGCCTTTCGCATCCTCAAAGCGCAGTTCGTTAAAGCCTTTGCCTTTATGGGTTTTGGTCTTGAAGGTAGTGCGGGTTTTCTGGGCCGGTA
>NZ_CAWQTY010000053.1:0-1729 GCF_963897815.1 Xenorhabdus sp. Sc-CR9 | reverse complement strand
CGTCTGGTGTATGACGGTGTAGACCGTAAAAACAAATGGATAGAAGGTGTCCTGTGTGGGGCGCTGTCTTGGGGTATTTCGAGTGGGCTGGAACTGTTTGGTATCCCCAGCAGTGCAGCGCCCTTCGCGGGTGGGCTGGTGGGTTTTATTGGCGTTGAGAAAATCCGCGAGTTTGCTATCCGCACCATTAATAAACGGTTGGGAGATAAACAGTGACCAGAGACCAAAATTATGTAGATGCTGTTCTGTCATTTGACTTATTCGAGGGTGATTTCGGTGACGGTTCTGAGCGTTGTCTGAAAGACAAAATCGGCGTAACCCGCAAAGAAGCTCGCTGTCATATCTGTGATGAAATCATTCCCCCTAAATCTACTGTCCGGCTGTCTACATGGGTTTTTGATGGTGAGATTATGCATTATCGCTGTTGTACTACCTGTTGCGATGCAATGGCGAGCAGCGTTAACGGCGATGATGATGAATTCACCCTCATTGAAGGGCGTTATGAGATTGGCGAGATATCCCGGATGAACAGATGGTGGCAATCATGACCAGAGGCCTGCGCAATAACAATCCCGGCAACATTGACCATAATCCGGCGAATAAATGGCAGGGTCAGTTACCGCATGACCGGAATATCGAAAAGCGGTTCTGTCGTTTCGAATCGCCTGAATTGGGTATCCGGGCACTGATAAAACTGCTCATTAATTACCACGGTAACGGTTACAAGAGTGTGGCCAAGATGATAAACCGCTGGGCACCAACCAATGAAAACAACACCTCAGCCTATATCAAAGGTGTTGCTCAGTCGTTGGGTGTCGATCCTCACCAAGTTATTGCAGTGAACAAAACGACGCTGATTGCGCTGGCGAAGTCCATTATCTACCACGAGAACGGCAAGCAGCCTTATTCTGAGGCGACGTTTGAAAAAGCGTTTGAACTGTTATGAGATGGCAATTGTACGTATTTATTGTCATTTCTGTATCATTGCTGGCCGCGCTTTGGGTAGTAGTGAAGGGTTATGAGGAACTCAGCAGGAAATATAAAGAATTGTCTGATGATTTCTCTAAACAAACCGCCCTCATCACCAACCAGCAAGCCCGCATCCAGCACCTTGCAGAACTGGACACCCGTCATACGGAGAAACTCGCCAATGATAAAACTGAAATTGACGTTCTTCGGGCTGATGTTGCCGCTGCTCGTCGCAAGCTGCGCATCCAAGCAACTTGCCCCGTGCGTGAAACCCCTGCCTCCGGCAGCGTGGGCAATGCAGGAGACCCACAACTTACCGAAGCAGCTCGACAAGATTATTACCGTCTCCGAGAAATGATGGCAGAGAACGAGCGGCAAACTAAATATTTGCAGGACTATATTAAAACACAGTGTCAGTGAGCCTCTGAGCAATCAGGGGCTTTTTATTAGGTGCAATTCCACCATATTGAACCCTATTCCTTTACCCATTCCCTTGAGTGGTTAAAGCAATAACCCATGCCATCACCCCGTTCCTACCGCGTACCCAACGCATACGGTCTGGTGGCATTTTTAATTTCACTGCGCACCGCAGCGCTAATTTAAACATCGAGCCTTTATTTAGGAATGAGCCTTTGAGGAATCAGCTAGAACTGATGCTACTCGATGGGCTGATTTCCTATTGCGGCAAAGGTTCATTACCTAAGTTAAGGATAAGCATCGTGACTACAGCATTAACTTTTAAAGAGCACGAAATCGTTCC
>NZ_CAWQTY010000051.1:0-1805 GCF_963897815.1 Xenorhabdus sp. Sc-CR9 | reverse complement strand
TGTCGCGTGTTGTATCATGCATCAATTCGAGGGCGTGTTTTTGTTCTGGTGACAGATGAATTTTCATGGTGGCAAGCATGATCGGGTTTGGATAAGAAATCAAGCATCTTCAATGGCGATTGGTATATCAGGGCGTAACTGTTACAGACGAAGGTGATTTGGTCACTTGCCCAAAATGCAAGGGAACATTTCCAATTATAGAGGGAAGTGAATTGTTAAAGCCTAAGGGTAAACTCATTGCGCTGGAAGGCATACAAACAGCTTGTGGTGCTAAACTCATTGCCAGCCAGAAAGATTTTCTTGCTTAATTAGGAGAATATCCGCCTTATTTTGCATAAGGCGATAAGGCGGAGAAACGAAAATTGAGTGTGACAGCGTCATATTTACGGTAACGGTAAATGTCACGGCATCCTGACCATCCGCTTTGGCCTGCGTTTTATCTATGGTGATAACAGGCTTCAATACCGCGCTGAAGTACACCGGCAAAGCCACGGTGACATTATCACCGACCGAGACCTGTACGCTATGCTCTCCGCGATGATGGCTGATCAACAACACCACTGCCAGTCCCTGTGCATCGGTTTTCTGTGTGGTTTGTGAAAGTTCGCCTTTATCACTTGACCAATTCACTGTTTGATCAGGAACAGGCTCACCATCACGATCTTTCACTATCACGGTATACATCACACTGTCCTGACCGTCCGCCCTTCCCCGTCCGGGGGCGTCTGTTGTCACTGACCCTGAACTCCGATCGTTATGCCAATCCGGGGGAGATGTACCGCTTCTGCCGCTTAATCCATGAGGCGATGGCCTGCTTTGTCAGCCAGTCCACCTTCGTCAAGCTGAATGTATCTACTCCACACCAAAAAATTCTGTGGGAATTCAAAGAAGTCTATGGGGCACGCATGGAGATGTAATTGTTAAACCATCATGACAAGGAGCAAAATAGGATGAATATCATGAACGGGCTGACGGCGGCCAAAAGCGGATTACGCTTTACATTTCAGATAGCGGGACTGCCTGAAGCTATCTTTGCCGTGGGTGAGTTTTCCCTTCAGGAAGGGTTATCTGAACTGTTTACCCTCAATCTGACACTGGTTCAGTCCTTGCCCGATAATCCCTTTCGGCCGAAGCCGGAGATCGATTTAACCACACTATTGATGCAGGAAGCGGTATTGCAGGTGTTTAACGGCGCAACGTTGCAACGCAAAATCATCTGGGGATGACGGCGGGACTGCCGTTGCTTTACCAGCCCCAGCCGGAAACCGCACACGGGACAGATACGATTTATCAGGTGCGGCTGGGCGTGGGAATGAGTCCACAACGCTGTTTTCATAAAGATTTCAACCCGGAAAACCCGCGTTATCACCTTTCTCATATGCAGAGCAGTGAAGGCTTCCGCGACTTCGGCAGCAAAACCCCCTACACCGTATTTGAAAGCTACGGGCGTTTTCAGAAAGATGCCGCCGCCAAACCGTTTCTCAAATACCGCCATGAAGCGCTGGATAACCAGAAAAAAACCGGCAGCGGCAGCAGTAACTGCATCAAACTGATGCCGGGCAAAATTTTTGAGATAAAAAGTCACCCGCACGCCCCGCTCAATGCCCGCTGGCAGATTGTCGGTATCAGCCATCACGGCCGCTGCCCACAGACCATGGGCGATAACAGTGGTGATGGAACCACACTGACCAACCATTTCAGCTTTATCGACGGCCTTGCTGACTGGCGTCCGCCGTTCCATTACAAGCCACTGGCCGATGGCGATGAAACTGCCACGGTTGTTGGCCCTGAAGGGGAAGAAATCT
>NZ_CAWQTY010000050.1:0-1819 GCF_963897815.1 Xenorhabdus sp. Sc-CR9 | reverse complement strand
GCTGCTAAGCAGCAGGGGTTCAATTTCCATGAACACTTCTCGACTAATGTCACTGGCATAAATTTTTCTCATCCCCGTAGTTTATATGAAAAATCGTTCTGGTTTAAAAAAATTCTGAATAGGTTCTTAGTGGTAATTCTGCGTTGCTTAGTTGGATGCTATTGCCAGATAACCCTTTAACAACAGAATTATTCGGGCTCATGTCACAAGTGATTATGAGCCTGCCGCCAACACCGGATACTACGGCATTTCATGCAGAAGCGTTCTTTTGTGAGAAAACACATCGCCTTGTGTTGTGTGAGATTGCATGTCGTCCCGGTGGAGCTGGGCATGTACCTGTGTACGAAATGGCATTTGGCTTGAACTTGTATAAAGAAACACTGCTTGGTCAGGCAGGGCTTCGCGCTCAAGAAACGTATCAACATATTTATCCTCAGGCGATGGCAGGGTTTGCCTGGTTTCCTCCCAAAGAGGGGGTATTTCGTTATGCACCAAATAGTTGTGCTGTTTCTGGCATTGTTGATTATCAATTAATGGCGAATGCCGGTAGATATTATCAGGCTCCCCGCTCGATTTCAGATCACATTGCCAAAGCATTTGCTTTGCAGCCGACTGATTGTGATCCTGCCGGAGTGATTACTGAAATTGATGATTGGTGGAAAACTAATGCAATTTGGTGGGATGAAGGAAGAGAGTAAAACAAATTACTCGGGGAAAGCCTGATAGATTTCAAGTGATATGTCGTAGCCGATAAAGCACCAACTTGAAAGATAAAAGGTATATTTTATTTTCATGTTTTATGGGTAGGAAATAAATGGCGATACAACGGGTATCAAATAGTTGGTTTACGGAAATAACAAAACATTTGAAAGCGCATTGGCAAGATCGTGAAATTGGTTTGTTAATTGATTGTTCAGATAGTCTGGATGCGTTGAAAAATTTGAAGTTCGAACTGCAAATATGTGGTGCCAAAATAAAAGCGTTAATATCTGTGTCAGATGAAGTATGGCGGCCTGAAGGGGTATTGTGTTGGCATATGGTTAATATTGAAAAATATCCTCTGTCAACGTTATTGCAAAAGGAATTTGTTTGTATCAAACATTGGTTGGATAAAATTGATCCAGAAAAAAATATCACTTTCTTAGGGGGAGTGAGGTTAGCGCTTTCTCCATTAGCAAACCGACCTGTTTATGGTTGTCAAAGGCCTGAATGGGCAAAATTTGAAGATAAGACTTATATTGATGAAAATTTTCGTCGATGGGGAATTAATACACCGCCTTATAAAATAATTGCACCTGATTTTGATGATGCTGTAGCTGCATTTTGCCTTCTTAATAAAGGTAAAGGTGTTATATTGGCTGCCGATAGTTCAAAGTCATTTCATGCAGGTTCAGCAGGTTTGGCTTGGGTTAAGGATCATCATGAACTTGTTAAGGCGTTGGATAAATTCCACGATCAAACTGAAAAACTTCGTATGGCTGAATTTATACAAGGAATTCCATGCAGTATTCTGGCGATGGTTTTGCCCAAAGGGGTTGCTGTTTTTGATCCGATAGAAATATTGACGGTTTTTGAAAAAACAACTAATCAGCTTTTGTTTTGTGGTTCATCAAATCGTTGGCGGCCAGGAAAACATGCCGAAATTATGCGAGATTATACCCGGTTAACGGGAGAAAAACTGGCAGAGGAGGCCAGGGCACGAGCATACTTTGATTAACATTCAGCCAAAGAAAACTTGGGCGCGGTAATCATCACACCAGCTGGCTTTTTTAAGCTTATTTCTTTGGCTTGGTGCCCCGCAATCACATTGCTTGACCAT
>NZ_CAWQTY010000049.1:0-1900 GCF_963897815.1 Xenorhabdus sp. Sc-CR9 | reverse complement strand
GACATTCCGTGAAACCCTTCGCCACTTTTTTCATACCACTTTGCCAGAAAAAGCGAAAGAACTCACGACTCGACTGACTGACAACTTTCAGATTTTAAAACCTGCATCTTCAAGTTAGATTGGTATAAACATCACCTGTATCTGTTGCCCATAGATTTGCATTTTGAGAGATGAGATAATCAACCATGTTTTCATCACCAATGAAAGAGGCCCAACCAAGAGCTGTTTGTTCTAAACTACCGATGTCTTTTGCTTCAATATCTTGACCATTCATTACCATGTATTTGACTTTGTCTAAGTCACCGTGCTTTACAGCATCGAACCATTCAGCATTAATACCTTCACTTGGAGTTTCATAGAATACTCGCCAAGATAAACGTTCTTTGTTAGCAAGTTCAAGCATGTCAGAATAATTTGTTTTAAAAGAACGATACTCTGATGGGTTATTATCATTAATAACCTGAGCTTGAGATGAAAACCCAACTATTATTAATGAAAAAGTAAAAACAACTCTTTTAAAATACATATTAATCCCTTATTAATACTTTATTAGTATTTATTCATTAAAAAATAATAGCACAGTAGAATACAATGGTTACCCAGAGCATTACTGAATATAGGTGATGTTATTTTTAGATAATTGGAAAATAAAAAATTTATTTCTCTTTCATATTTATGTTAAGGAACAATTACATAGTCTGGGTTAGCAATAGCAAAAAGCTCATCCCTCCCAAGTTCAGGTGGATATATCCACTGAGTATTAATTTGTTGTTTAATTCTCTTACCCTCATTTTTAGTGAAGCATACCCGACGGTCCCAACCTTCTGTATAGAGTGCGCCCCAAGTACCTAAATCAAGACAAGTTACATATTTAGGCTGATTGTAAGGGTATAGTGGAATACCTGTTAATTCCGCAGCAGCATTATGTCCCGCAACTCGCCCGAGGCTCAAGGCATGCTGGCAAGTCATTAAATTGTAATTTCCTTTATCATCTGTTGGTGCTTTTACTGTATCACCCGCAACGAAAACTCCAGAAATTGCCTTTGCATGTAGATAACTGTCAGAAATAATTCTTCCGCTAGTATCTTGTTTGCTTGAGATTTGTTCTGTCAATGTATTAGCCTTTACACCTGTCGCCAATACAACCGTATTTGATTCTATGCATTCGCGGTTTGAGAGCGTGATACTCTTGTTATCTATGGCCTCAACACGCAAGCCAGCTCGTGATTCGACCCCACACTCTGATAATGCCTGCTGAATAACCAATGATGCATCTGCGCCCATCCCTGCCCCCAGAGCCGGAGCTGTGTCAACAATAAGCACGCGAATATTAACATTATCACCAAGAATTGCTTTCAGGCGGGCTGGCATCTCAGCAGCGCTTTCCAAACCTGTCAATCCGCCGCCTACCACTACCACAGTATTCCGGGCATGACTGTCAGGCTCACTTTTGAGTGCCTGTAAATGTGCCTCTAGTCGTTGTGCATCTTCTAATGTATCTACATTAAATCCATATTCATAAAACCCCGGTACTGGAGGTATCGTCAATTGACTTCCGGTAGCAAGAACAAAACGATCATAAGTTAAAGTAGTCTGACTTCCATTGACTAAATTAATTGTCAGTATTTTGTTATCTGAATCAATTTTTTCAATTTTACCTGCTATATATTCAACTCCTGCCGCAGCAATCTGTTTTGAAATATCGGGAGACATATTATCCAGTTTAGCCTCATACAAACGAGGGCGAATGGTAACGTTTGGTTTTGGTGAAACTAGAGCGTGTTGATCTTTTTGGTATAAAAAGCAAGCAGCAAATGGGGCTGTTATAATGGTTTCGCCAAAAATCAAAACAATTACCCCAAATGCCAAGACTAATGTTAACAGATGATAGCTGGAAATT
>NZ_CAWQTY010000048.1:0-1927 GCF_963897815.1 Xenorhabdus sp. Sc-CR9 | reverse complement strand
TCACGGCGGGCATGAAAAACCTGATGAGCGAAGTCATTCAGGGCGCCACCGGGGCGGTCGCCAGTCTCCCCGCCATGATAATCCAGCGGGCCAATCCGGGGCTGTATGACATGCTGACCAACGGCGTGTTACAGGCCAATGTTGCGTTCGACAAGGCCCAGTTTAATTGTCAGAACATGGCCAGACGAATGGTGGATTTTGCGCAAAACAACAAATGGAGCCAATCGGCCTCTTTACAGGAGTACAAAAATCAGGTCAACGGCGGGGATGCTGACGCGGTGAGGGCCAATAACGCCGGCACCAAAGCCACCGGGACGGGCGGGCATCCGTGGATTGGCGGCCGGAAGCAGGGCGGTAAAGGGCAGAGTGCCATTCGTCCGACCCGCGATTTAGCCAGCGCGGGGTTTAATATGATGAACCATCAGCCGGTACTGAGCACTGCCACCCTCCGACGTCAGGATTGCAACGGCAGCAGTTGCAGCAAATTCAGCAGTGCACGGGAGGCGGCAGAAGCCGTCGTCAACGTGCTGGGCGACCGGGCTATCCGCACCTGTGCCAACGCGGCGGAGTGCATCAGCGGCGGCGAGGCGCACCAGCCGGGCACCACCGTGGCCGGCACGGGCTTTGCACCGATGCTGGAAGCACAGACTCAGGCCAATATGGAACAGCTGGTGAAGCTGGTTAACGGGACAGAAAAACCGACGGCGGCGAACCTGGCCAAACTGAAAACCGGCAGCCTGACCATCACCCGGGGTGTGATCCAGGCGTTGCAACGTGACCCCGACAATGCCGCACTGACAGCACGTCTGGCGGGTGAACTGGCGATGGCAGAGACCACGGAGACGGCATTGCTGATGCGCCGGATGCTGATGACCGGCATGTCTGAACCCAATGCTGCAGCGCAGGCCGAAGCCCTGAACGAAGGTGAACGGCGGATTGCGGCGCTGGACAGGGAAATCAACGCCCTGAAAAATGAAATGACATTGAAACGCGAACTGGCGCGCAATGCCATCCTGACCATTATCGAGCGGGAAAACCACCGGATTGAAGCACACCCGCAGAAACACGTGACGGAAAGCAGTGATAAGCGTTTCTATCAACTGGAAAATCCGGCAAACCGGACGACGGGAAGGTAAGTGATGACCGGTAACGCAAAAACATCGTCCAGGCTGAAAAAAGGCGCTGGCATCGCTCTGGCGATTGCGGCAGTGATAATCCTTACGTTGCTGACGGGCCGGGCGGGGATGCGTTATCCCGAACACCTGTCCGCCTTTCGTCACGGGATGGAAAACCATCAATCGCTGTGGCTGGTCTGGCGGTTAAGCCTTTACACGCTGTTGGGCTGGGGCAGCCGGAAGCTTTTTCAGGCAACGCAACATAAACCCGCATACCGGACACCGTTGATCCGTATGATGACGGCCAGCCTGCTGTTTCTCCTGCTGTGTGAATATGCCCTGTCAGGCAGCATGGGGGGCAGCGCATGACGACAAACAGTTATCTGGAATATTTTCTGACCCTGCTCGGCTGGGTGGTGAATAATGGCCTGTGGCAGGTACTGATTGCCACCGGGCTGTTTACCGTGCCGTTGTTGTTCAAAATCATGGCCCTGTGGCTGAAAATCCGTGAAGAGAGTGTGGAAGAAGGCAATGCGGGACTCCGGTCGCTCTCCCGTCTCGAAAATACCCTGTACGGGGCGTTCTTTGTCATGGTTGCCTGTTGCGTTCCGCTGGTTCAGGTCAGCCTCAGTACCCTGCAATATGATCCGTCCCGGGCCAAGACCTGCGGCACCTGGACGCTGACATCACCGCAGGAAACGGGGTATGCGCCGGTGATTTCCAGTCTGGGCGAACACACGGCCGCCGTGCCGGTCTGGTGGGCGGTGGTGCACCGGTTATCAAAAGGACTGACGCAGGCGGCGGTCGCGTCA
>NZ_CAWQTY010000047.1:0-1927 GCF_963897815.1 Xenorhabdus sp. Sc-CR9 | reverse complement strand
TCACGGCGGGCATGAAAAACCTGATGAGCGAAGTCATTCAGGGCGCCACCGGGGCGGTCGCCAGTCTCCCCGCCATGATAATCCAGCGGGCCAATCCGGGGCTGTATGACATGCTGACCAACGGCGTTTTGCAGGCCAATGTCGCGTTCGACAAAGCTCAGTTCAACTGCCAGAACATGGCCAGACGGATGGGGGATTTTGCGCAAAACAACAAATGGACGCAGTCTGCGGCGATGCAGGAATATAAGACACAGGTTAACAGCGGGGATGCTGACGCGGTACGGGTCAATAATGCCGGCACCAAAGCCACTGGGACGGGTGGGCACCAATGGATTGGCGGTAAAAAGCAGGGCGGCAGGGGACAAAATGCCATCCGGCCCACGCGGGATTTGGTCAGCGCCGGATTTAATATGATGAACAATCAACCGGTGCTGAGTCAGTCTTCTGTTCACCCGCAAAACTGTCACGGCGGTTCCTGTTACAAATTCCAGAGCGCGCGTGAGGCGGCAGACGCAGTAGTGAAAGTATTGGGGGACAGGGCCATTCGCACCTGCACCAACGCGGCGGAGTGCATCAGCGGCGGCGAGGCGCACCAACCGGGCGCGACGGTTGCCGGCACGGGTTTTGCACCCATGCTGGAAGCACAGACTCAGGCCAATATGGAACAGCTGGTGAAGCTGGTCAACGGGACGGAAAAAGTGACGGCGGCAAATCTGGCCAAACTGAAAACCGGCAGCCTGACGGTCACCCGGGGCGTGATCCAGGCGTTGCAACGTGATCCCGACAATGCCGCACTGACAGCACGTCTGGCGGGTGAACTGGCGATGGCAGAGACCACGGAGACGGCATTGCTGATGCGGCGGATGCTTATTACCGGCATGTCTGAACCCAATGCTGCCGCGCAGGCCGAAGCCCTCAATGAGGGCGAACGGCGGATTGCGGCGCTGGACAGGGAAATCAATGCCCTGAAAAATGAAATGACATTGAAACGCGAACTGGCACACAACGCCATCCTGACCATTATTGAGCGGGAAAACCACCGGATTGAAGCGCATCCGCAGAAACACGTGACGGAAAGCAGTGATAAGCGTTTCTATCAACTGGAAAATCCGGCAAACCGGACGACGGGAAGGTAAGTAATGGCCGGTAACGCGAAATCATGGCTGAAATTGAAAAAAGGGGCTGTCATCGTTCTGGTTGTCACGGTAGCCATCCTTTTCACGTTGCTGACGGGCTGGACGGGGATGCGCTATCCCGAACACCTGTCCGCCTTTCGTCACGGGATGGAAAACCATCAATCGCTGTGGCTGGTCTGGCGGTTAAGCCTTTACACGCTGCTGGTCTGGGGCAGCCGGAATATTTTTCAGGCAACGCAACACAAACCCGCGTACCGGGCACCGTTGATCCGCATGATGACGGCCAGCCTGCTGTTTCTCCTGCTGTGTGAATATGCCCTGTCAGGCAGCATGGGGGGCAGCGCATGACGACAAACAGTTATCTGGAATATTTTCTGACCCTGCTTGGCTGGGTGGTGAATAATGGCCTGTGGCAGGTATTGATTGCCACCGGGCTGTTTACCGTGCCGTTGTTGTTCAAAATCATGGCCCTGTGGCTGAAAATCCGTGAAGACAGTGTGGAAGAAGGCAATGCGGGACTCCGGTCGCTCTCCCGTCTCGAAAATACCCTGTACGGGGCGTTCTTTGTCATGATTGCCTGTTGCGTTCCGCTGGTTCAGGTCAGCCTCAGTACCCTGCAATATGATCCGTCCCGGGCCAAGACCTGCGGCACCTGGACGCCGAAATCACCGCAGGAAACGGGGTATGCGCCGGTGATTTCCAGTCTGGGCGAACACACGGCCGCCGTGCCGGTCTGGTGGGCGGTGGTGCACCGGTTATCAAAAGGACTGACGCAGGCGGCGGTCGCGTCA
>NZ_CAWQTY010000046.1:0-1932 GCF_963897815.1 Xenorhabdus sp. Sc-CR9 | reverse complement strand
CTCGATAGCAACGGGCTTCAAATTCCCTGCATCCATTGCCGCCAGTGTGAGACTATTTTCATTATCGTGGCATTTACTGACCGTAACCGCAGTAGCGAACCCCTCAGCAATAACTATCGATAACGGTTGTTTTTTCATCCCCCAAACCACCGCGAACGCGCCTTTTTTCTGACTTCCTCCCAGCAGTTTTTTCTTTTCCGTCCCATTTGGGGGCAATAGCTGCGCACCCATCATTTCCCCTTTGATGTTGACGAGGGTAACGACGGCCTTTCCATCATTGAGAATGGGGAGTTTGTACCCATACAGCCCCTTGTTATTCATGTAGACCGATTCGCCCAGTTCCGCCGATGCCATCATCCCCAGCACCTTTTTATCAATGGGCACGCTCTCCGTAGCCTTTTCTCTGGCTAGCAGTTGTTCCGGTCTTACTGATGGCAGTGGAGCGCCGGATAGCACGTCATGCACCATTTTTGCTGCATCGGAGGCATCACAGCCGCGAACCTTTTGAACCAATGACAGGCCATCACCTGCGCCGCACTGGTTGCAATAGTAAGTTCCGCGCCCTTCTTGGTTGTCGAAACGGAAGCGATCTTTCCCTCCGCACGCGGGGCATGAGGTATGTTTGTTGGGGTCTTGATGAACGTTGATAGACAGCGCCTCAAGGACGCTGTGCCAATGGTTCTCTGCCTGTTGGGATATTTGTTTGATGGCGTCAATTTTTCTCATTGGTTCACCTCGTTTGCGTTCAGCAGGGTGACCAATGTTGTGCATTCACGAGCGGCGATGTTTAGCATACCTGAGACGTAAGGTTTCAAGTTCAGGTCGTTCATTGTTTCGATGTGGGATAATGTCTTTACTAGACTTTCAAGGCTGTTAGCGACATCTAATGCGCTGATTTTTGAACAGTTGATATTTTTTATTTCATAGCTAGCTATAAAATTACTAACATTAACGGTAGACTCCATCATGATGGATCCTTTTTTATTGTAGAAAGTTACTTGACTGCGGGCTTACCAGAGCATTAGTCAAGAATCTAATTTGCCTTGTAATCGCTGCTAACGATTACAGGACATCCATTAAAGCCCGATTGGTTCGCGCCATCGGGTTTTTTACTTCTGTTTTTTACTGTCTGTTACAGGCTCCAGATTATCAATATAGCGTTTAATCAGGTCTGTGATGGTTACATTATCTCCCGTCTGCATTCGCAAACGTCTAACTTCTGCGTCTAGCTTGGCTTTATCCTGTTCGCTCAGGCGGACGTTTATCGTTGCGGTTTTTTTCATAACAACCTTAATCCCCCTTTAATTTGCATTACAGTATCACAGAGATAACAGGCTAACAATGGACAGGGTTAGATATTCTTTAACCAGTTATAAATTATTTTTGTTGTTAATGATAGGTATTGATTTTATCTTCGGTACGTTCCCACATATTTTTTTGGGTCCTTACCAGCGAAATTGTATTGTACGGGCATTGAGGGCCGTGATGTCTGCCTAGTTATAGCATCAAAAAATTAGGGTAACAGCGTAACAAAGGTATGCTGCATTCACGGAAAACAAATGAAAAACTAGACCGTGAACCACATAAAAAACGCCATTACATTACGAAAAACAATGGTAACAAAATCGACCACTACAAGGTAACAAGTTCAATTCATTGTTTTATAAGTTATTACTATCTACCCTCGTTACCTTGTTACCAGAACCCTCAAAAACATAACATTCAAAAACAACCCATCAATATACGATTTGATATGTTACCCATATTAAAGTATCAATATAAAAGAACAATATAAATAACATTTATTAAAGTATCATATACTAAGCATAGTTATATATAGTAAAGTAACCAACATCTTCCCCTTCCCAGAAATAGTAAGGTGTGAAATTGGTAGTCTCCGAGCTATTTTCAAAAAAAATAATAAAAAAAACA
>NZ_CAWQTY010000045.1:0-2119 GCF_963897815.1 Xenorhabdus sp. Sc-CR9 | reverse complement strand
AATTTCCAGCTATCATCTGTTAACATTAGTCTTGGCATTTGGGGTAATTGTTTTGATTTTTGGCGAAACCATTATAACAGCCCCATTTGCTGCTTGCTTTTTATACCAAAAAGATCAACACGCTCTAGTTTAAACAATAAAAAATCAGGAAGAGAACATAACTCCCCTCCCTGTGTTTATTGGATAGCAATATTACCCTTTTCTTCCGCCTTACGACAATCTTTGTAAAGACAATCAGGCTTCCTGTACTTCTGGCAGGACTTGCCCACCATCAATTACAATTGTTTGCCCTGTGATGTACTTCGCTTCATCGGAAGCTAAAAAACAAGCTGCATAACCAATATCTTCCGGTGCCCCCAGCGTTCGCATTGGGGTTATGGTTTCAGCATAGTTGAGTAAATCATCGCCGAATGCCTGTAACCCTTCGGTCATAATCATGCCCGGCATAACAGCATTAATCGTAATGCCCTGACCCGCATATTCCAATGCAGCGCTGCGCATGAATCCCAATTGCCCTGCTTTACTGGCACCATAATGACTATAACCCGAGAGTCCTGTTATCTCACCAGTTATTGATGAAGTGATAACAACACGCCCGTAGCGCTGTTTTTCCATCACATTCAAGGCGGCCTGTACTAATAAAAACGTTCCCTTAAGATTAACTGTATGCACTAAATCCCAATCTTCAGCGGTCATATCTTTAATATAATGTTGTGGAAAAATACCCGCATTGGAACAAAGAATATCTAGCCTGCCATATTTTTCAACAATTCTATTAATCACGCTTTTACATGCAACCTGATCTTTAACATCAAGAAGAATAAAATCAACACCCAATTCTTTGGCAACTGACTCTCCCTTGATTTTATCCGTGCCTGCAATAATAGCTACGGCACCGGCTTGCTTTAACACTTTAGCAATACCTTTACCAATTCCTTTAGTTCCTCCTGAAACAAAAGCAATTTTTCCCGTTAAATGAAACATGATGGTTTCCTTTTATAAATAGGTTTTCATAATAGTGAGATGTTCAAGTTATGAGGCTTCTTTACTCCTCTACGCGCAAAGAGTAAGGAAACGTTCTACAATTATTGAATGCTATTTATTAGATGGTAGAGTTTTCTATAAGATTAAATGTAATTTTTCAGTCTATTTTTAAATAGTTAAACTATCAATCTCAATAAATAAAACTAGCATATTAAAAAATATAAAACATGGAGGAATATTTGAATGAAAGCCTTAAGTGTGGATATAAAATACATTGATAAAAAAATTCACCATGTATTATTATAAAATAATTCTACATTCAATGAACTTAAATTAATATGACATTACTTATCTCATTGCTACCTATTATTTTCAACAACATAACAAAATAAGGTAAAAAATATGAATCGTGACAATTCATTCTTAAATGAGTATGATGGCACAGCATTATCCCCTATTTTATTTCTCAAAAGAGCTATTTTAAGCAATGGTGATGGCATTGCCATAATTGATGGAAAATATTGTTGGACTTGGCACCAATATGCCAGACGATGTGAAAGAATCGCGGTCTCATTACAACAAATGGGAGTTGAAAAAGGAAACGTAGTAACAGCCATTTTACCTAATATCCACGAATTACTTGAATTGCATTTTGCTGTCCCTTTAGCTGGTGGCATTCTCAATGCTCTGAGCACCCGGACAGATTCAGCAACATTAAATTTTGTCTTTGAAAAACTAAGTCCCAAGGTATTAATTCTTGATAAGAAATTTATTTCACTCTTAAACGATATTTATTTCAATAATCCAATTAAGATCATTATTATTGATGATAATAGTTCAATCACTCCAATATTTTTACCTGAACACGAACTTATTCATTATGAATCACTAATAACTGAATACACATCAAAGAGCTTATCATTTATTCAAATTAACGAACAGGAAGCTATCAGCATTAATTCAACTTCGGGTACCAGCGGGCAACCCAAGCTGGTGGTCTATTCTCACCAGGGCGCGAGCATACTTTTTTAACATCTATTGAATGAAAATTAATAGCATGATCTAATTAGCCTTATTTCTCTTCTAATCGCTTACCTATGACCCTGATTGAACATTTATCCGTTGTTAAAGAAAC
>NZ_CAWQTY010000044.1:0-82585 GCF_963897815.1 Xenorhabdus sp. Sc-CR9 | reverse complement strand
AGCAGTAGCTACTCGGTATGACAAATTAGCAAGAAATTATGAAAGTCTCGTTGCTTTGGCATTTTCAATCATGTGGCTCCCTATGTGGGTCGATTGAAACATGTACAACAAAGGTCAACACGCTCTAGGTAAAGGATATTATGTCACTGAACTATGAACGTAATTCGCTTCCACTGCCAAACGGACACAATAAGGTTTTGTTGCACTCATGTTGTGCGCCATGTTCTGGGGAAGTGATGGAAGCTATGTTGGCTTCAGGAATAGATTTCACTATATTTTTCTATAATCCGAATATTCATCCCCTAAAAGAATATGAACTGCGCAAAGATGAAAATATTCGTTTTGCCCAGCAGATGGGCATCCCTTTTATTGATGCTGATTATGACCGTGATAATTGGTTTGAACGCGCTAAAGGAATGGAAAACGAGCCTGAACGCGGTATTCGTTGCACAATGTGTTTTGATATGCGTTTTGAAAGAACAGCGCTTTATGCCCATGAACATGGTTTTCCTGTAATTACTAGTTCGCTCGGTATTTCCCGTTGGAAAAATATGCAGCAGATTAATGAATGCGGTGTTCGGGCTGCATCTCATTATCCTGATTTAACGTATTGGGAATATAACTGGCGCAAAGGTGGTGGTTCCTCCCGCATGATAGAAATCAGCAAACGTGAAGAGTTCTATCAGCAGGAATATTGCGGCTGTATTTATTCCCTTCGGGATACCAATCGGCATCGCCTGTCTACTGGTCGTGAAAGAATCAAATTGGGTACGATATTCTACAATGCAGATAGCGAGAAAAAAGATCGCGAATCACATTGAATTGGTTTACCTTCCATTTTAAATGTCGTGCCTGCCAGCGATTTTAATATGGCTTGCAGGCAGCAATTGTCTGATTATTGACCCTAAATAATAATGCTATTTCAGCCTGTTTAGATACTTAAAACTCATTCCAATACACAATTAACATAAATAGCTACATAAAACTGAATGGCATTGATTCATCAGAGTTCATATTAAAATCCATCAGTAATATGAATCACTAATCTTTGCCATATCTGGCACGATTCGGTGTACAACCAAAACGTCGGCGATAGTTCTGAGTAAAGTAGGACTGACTGGAAAAACCTGATTCCATTGAAATATCGGCAATAGTCATGTCGCTATTTAATAATAATTGATGAGCATACAAAATGCGCTGTTCGCTGATCCACGCTTTAGGCGAGATGCCATAAACACTGTTAAACAATTCTTTAAAAGAAGTTAGCCCCATGCCAAACTCCCGTGCAAAGTCATTCAGCTTCCACTCCTTGAGATAATGAGTCTCCATAAATGTTTGCAGGCGTTCTACTTGACGATTGCTTAGTTTCCTGAGGATAAACATTAATAATGTTCCCTGTTTACTTAAGGAAAGCAACAGCAATAATTCTTCAACTCTTAATTGAATTAACGATGGTGGAAAATCATGAGCCAGTAGGTTGGCAAGTCCACGAATGCTTTCCGTCAGTAGGGGAGACTGATTAAAAGGGATCAACCTATAAGCAGGAAAATCCTGCCGCTCTATTTTACTCAGTAATGACCCAAAACGTTTTAAGAAACTACGCAGAAATTCCATATGCAATGGTATCCACAATGCCTGACAGCTTGCCGTATTAGTTTTGGCCGCATAGTTTCCCGGATGGGTAAAAAGAATCTGATTCGATGTGACATGATATGTATTGATGCAATCTTTCCACTCCATTTCACCATCAAGTAAAATATACAGCCCTCTTTGTTTATGTTCCAGAATATTGAAATCTGGTATGGTTAATTGGAGAGTACAAATACTCTTTTGATTTGATCCTGTCGTCCTTTTCATTTTATACTCCTAATGTTCCGTATCATGAGTAATCATTTTTTTTGATGAGTGCATGGTATATTTATTTTATTAGTTAATGGATATTGAAAAAAACTTCTCTAAGCCTTCAGTTTATGTTGATAAAATCGAACGCTGATTTAAACATTATTGAAAAATATTGAAAGTTAATGCATAACATCAATTAAATCACTTTGGGTATTATATATCTAAATAAATATTTGTGTTAGGTTTAAGTGCAAAAATTTTTGATATAAATTTACCCTCCATATCTTTATGTGATTGAAAAAAACTTGTTTGCGGTTTGTTTGTTTTTTGTCTTTTCTTGTTTAATCTTTATGTAATTATTTTTAATGGTTTATGGTAATTATTACCATTTAGGAATATTTATGTTTTTTAGTCTGTTGAGTTACTTAATTTACTCATTTTCAGACAGATTAATATCGCTTATAGCTCTTTGTTTTTTGTCTTATTTAGATTTTTTAATGTTTTTATGGCAGGTTTTTTCAATTGATTCTCATTGGGATACTAATAAATATTGGTAACGTATGATGAATAGGTAATGTTAAGTCCTAATCTAATTCATTGTTACTAAATTAATATTGGTATTGTGTGGGAAGTTAACAAAAAGGTGTCTTTGAGACTGTAATATTTAAGGATTTTTAGCTGTTTTTTATCTTTAATTACTTAAGAAAGTTAACATTAAGACTCTGTTGAGATATTTTAAAAGTCAGTAATACCTTTCAAAGACAAAATGGTATCTATGTTTAGTTACCATTTCTTTTTCTTCTTTATACCAAAAGGTCTCTATACCAAAAGTGTAATTCTGATAGTTTATCTACTTTTTTTAATTCTGATTTACACAAAGTTAAAGTTAGGCTTGCTAATTTAATAGGGTCTTGTCAGAAAAAATTTAATAGGGTCTTGTCAGAAAAAGAGTAAAACTATTTTACGGTTTTTACGGTTCATTTAACGTTGGCATGATACCATCACGATGATTTTATAATCTGTCATCAAATTTGTCTTTCTTATTAGCTACTCCCTGTCATTTCTGCCACGTAGTTATATATGATACTGGTTTGTTAATGATGTGTTGCATTTACTGTTAACTCATCAGATTATTTAGTTTCATCAGTACAAATAGAAAAATAAATTTATCATGCTAGATTTTCTTATTTTGGAAGTGTGAGATAATCTCATGATAATTCAGAGTGTTAAACTAAAATAACAGCGTTATCCGTGTAATAACGCTATAAATACCTCTGTTATAGATTAGTAGTTTGTTTTTTATACTAGTAAAGTAGTAGGATGTGTTTTCACTGGCTTTTTTCCATGATTCGCTGAGGAAAACTCAGAGATATATTTTTAATGAAATACAAGAAAAAACCCAAAAAACGAGAAAGATATGAAAGAGTATCGTTTTTCAGATAACACTATTTTATGTAGTGTATGGCTTCTTTGGAGTGTTGCTTTAGGATTATACCTTTATGATCATCATCTTAGTTGTGCCATAACAGCAATTCTATCTTTTTTAGCTTTAGTGTTTTACTTCACAAAAATGAAATTGAGAATAAAAGCTATGTTTGGAAAAAAAACTGAGGCACCTGTTGCCAGCGCTACTACACTAATCACGCCAATACAGACAGAAGAGAAAAAAGCACCTATTGCAGATGCTCGCCCCAATACCATTATCGCTAAAAACTCTGTATTTAAGGGGGATATTGATATGGAAGGGGATATTCAGGTCTGGGGTAAAGTCATCGGCAATATCCGAGTGAAGGGGGGAGCCATTCGTATTATGCATGCCGGTAAAATTGAAGGTGAACTTAACGCACCTGAGATCTTTATTGATGGCCATGTCGAAGGGACATGTTGTGCGGAAACTTTGGATATTCTTGAACATGGGGAATTACGGGGAATCAGCCGCAGTGGAAGCATGTCAATTCGGCGTGGTGGACTATTTGTTGGACAGTCTGAGCAAGTTGAGAATAAGAAAAAGCCTGAGATAGAGCGGGTTGTTTCGATCAAGGATAATCAAGGAGATAAATCAAAAGCTAAAAACAGCGCTTGATCACTATTCGTAAAATCAAATTCCATGTTTTACTGCCGGAAAATGGGTATGATTTTCCGGCAGTTTTTATTGTTATTGCCGATTAATTTTCCCTGAATTTCAAGGAGGCATTGTGATTGTTGAATTGGAAACAGAAAGATTGTTTCTTCGTGCTTGGAAGGAAGAAGACAGAGAACCTTTCTTTCGCTTAAATAGCAATCCTGAAGTAATGGAGTTTTTCCCCGATACATTGACTAAAGAACAAAGTAACGTATTCGTTGATAACATTATCCGGAAGTTTGAAACACAGGATGGTTGGGGATTATGGGCGATCGAATTAAAACAGGGCGGTGAATTTATTGGTTTTGTAGGTTTGAATATTCCCAATATTGAATTTCCATTTTCCCCCTTTGTTGAAATAGGCTGGCGGCTGGATAAACCATTTTGGGGTAAGGGCTACGCTTGTGAAGCAGCCCGCAGAATTTTAGATTTTGCTTTTACGGAAACCGAACTGGAAGAAATTGTCGCTTTTACTACTGTCTCTAATTACCGTTCAGAAATTATCATGAAAAAACTGGGTATGGTAAGGGACGAAAAAACATTTATGCATCCGGGGTTGGCAGAAGGCCATCCATTGAGAGAACATGTTTTGTATCGGCTTCGACGCTCAGAGTAAAGCTGTATGCCATCAAGGTCATTCCGATAGAAAGAGATAACCTTGATGGAAACCGTTTTATATCCGTAGTCTTTCAAACTATTGCTTTGTTGGTCGAATCCCAATTTGAAAGTTATCGGGAATATGTCAGATCGTTACTGTTTGGAAATAACCAGAGCAACGCGGCCGATGAATTGAATATCGCTGATTGCACAATCAAAAGTAACATCATTATCACTGACCCGAATCTTACTGATCGGAATTTTGGCAATCTTTTTGATGCTGTGCATGCCCTCAATATCCACCAGCCATAAACCGTCCTGAATACTATCTTCCTGAGTATCCAGCAAATACCATGCAGTACCATCATCAACAACCAGTGGATTTCCAAGTTCCTTGGAAATTAATTCGTTATCCAGAATAACGGGAGTAGCCTCATTCAATTTACCTCCCGATAGCTTTACACGAGAAATCGACGGAGCAATTATATCTTCCAGCCGTTCTGTTTTGCCATTTTCTCCATCTGGAAACATTTCTCCCTGACCTGTGCTCAACCACAGCAGTGAAGCACCAGTTTCGAGATTACACTGGATGATCCAATCCGCAGGAAAACTATCACGCAGATAGCGGTTTGCCATCGTACTTTTGGAAACGCCTAAATGGTCACTCAGGGCCTGACGTGATTTAAATCCATACGCGCGGACAAGACGTTCGATAGCGGGTCTTCCCCCACTATCGGCCCCCATTTTGATCTCAACATTGTTATTTTTCATTGATAGTACAGATAGTAGGTGTTAGTATCCCGTTTTTATCTCATATTGAGATCTTTAGTGGGCCCAGACTGGTTACGCCGATAACCATTGAGAGATATTGCATCATGAACGTCCAGATTTCAATCTTTAAACATACCTTGTATCGAAGTGATTCAAGAATGGTATTAAGGATAGTTGAGAATAGACGGAAATAGGTTGAAAAAAAACATTGAGTGAAAATATGGTGAATACTGAGAAAGAAAAATTTGCACAGATTAACCTCGGCCAACAGCTGGAATGATTGAATCATTTGTCGAAGATAAGGGCAATATATTGGGGAGATGACGAAAAATAGTTAAAACGAATATGCGTGACAAAAAGGACTGTCATTACGAAGAAAATAAGCGGGCATTATCTGTATTAGTGTGATTACCGAGGGAGACTGACAGACTAATTACTGAGGGACTTTGTCGTTCCAGCATACCCGTCTCCGCATAGAACGCTCAACTAATCATCATCGCTAAGCAGCCGCTAGCGATGATTTTGCTCTCTCTACTCGCAGGGCGACAGTGTTGAGCTTATGTCTCAGCCAGATACACCGAACCGTGGACTGGCTTATCTCTATCCCGTACTTTTCCTGAGTTGGGCTGCGATTTGAACTTGGCCCAGATGGGGGTTTTCCAACGAGAAAGCAGTCACCGTTTCCTCCCGTTCTTTTGGGGATGACCGCTGGATTGCCGCTGCTTTACCAGCCCCAGCCGGAAACCGCGCACGGAACAGATATAGCAAAATCATAATACTATGTCATAATGCCTGTGACTTCCAATAACAAGGCAGAATTGAGATGGGTTACAGTCTGGATTTCCGAAAAAACGTACTGGCATACAAAGACAAGCATTCGTTGACATTCGAGCAAACAAGCGATCACTTTGAGGTTTCTATCCGTACCCTGTTTCGGTGGAGTCACAAAATAGAACCCTGTATGACGCGCGATAAACCGCCCACGAAAATTAGTGATGAGAGACTCATTGCCGATGTCCGGGATTATCCCGATGACTATCAATGGGAAAGAGCCAAACGACTGGGCGTCTCACAATCCGCAATTCATTATGCCTTGAAACGGCTGAAGCTCACTTTTAAAAAAAACGCTAAAACACCCTGACGCTAACGAACAAGCTCGTCAGGTATTTGGCGAGCGTATCCGCCATCATGAGCAGGCGGGCAAACCGATTGTTTATCTGGATGAAAGCGGTTTTGAGCAGTCGATGCCCCGCACGCACGGTTATTCAGCAAAAGGGCGGCGGTGACGCAGTAATTCCGGGTGTGGGGCCAATTACGGCCAGCTTACTCTCATCTCAAGTGGGTTCAGGCACAACTGAGCAAGAAACATTCGAATGTGGTGGCCTGTGCGCTGGCTAACAAGCTGGCACGAATAGCCTGGGCAATCACCACTCGGCAAAATGAGTATCAGGCCTAATAGATACTGACTGACTCAATAGATTGATGATTAAACAGTGAAATACACGTTACCCATCGGGTTTTGCGAAGACTGATTATTGTATAGCAACTGACCGCCTTTCTTAGAAATTGCACTTATGATGCGAATCCAAGAATAAATATAATTTTTCAGAAAGATCTTAGATCTCAGATTTTCAGTTTAAAGAATCTTTTTTTTATTGCATTTTGTTGAACAATAATTAAAGCAAAGTAGCAACAATAAGTCGGGAATGGAAGAAGAATCAAAGGAATTTGCCCTAAACAGGCTTATATTCATATGTCCAATTATCGTTCTTCCGCGAAGAAAGCTTAGAAAATCACGCCATACAAACATATCCAGTAATTCACTTATTGTTCCCAAATTGAAACAATCAAGCAAAACGATAACCTGATCTTGCAGCATAGAAAAACTGCGTTAGGATATTTCAAAAGGCACTTGATGGGGGAACATAATGATGATTATCAGTTCAACTGAATTTAAGAATAATGACTTCTTGCTGAAAGAGCATGAATTTAATGAATTTGGTGGCAATGGTGATAATCGTTCACCTGAACTGGTCTGGACAGATGCGCCAGCCGGAACAAAAAGTTTTGCGATTACTGTCTATGATCCTGATGCACCAACAGGCAGCGGTTTCTGGCACTGGGTTGCTTTTGATATTCCCGTTGACACTCAGCTCTTGCAAGCAAATGCAGGGCAAAGCGATAGCAGCAAATTGCCAACCGGTACGATTCAAAGCAGAAATGATTATGGCCTGTTTGGTTTCGGCGGCCCTTGTCCACCCTTAGGTGATAAAGCGCATCGCTATATTTTCACTGTACATGCCTTATCGGTGGAAAAACTGGGAGTTGATGCTGAAACGACAAACGCCGTTGCGCGTTTTATGATTCAGGCCAATACCTTGGCAACAGCTGTCATCACCAGTTACTACCAGCGTTAACTGATTAATAATTCTTCCGTTTCCAGTAAAGGGTATCAATATGAGCAACAAAAAAATTCAATGGAACTATGGGGTACAGCAGGAAGCGGTAGAGATCCTCGCTAGTGACGGTGGAATGATCGTTTGCCCGACCAAAGTGGGCTATATCATTATGACATCAGATGCAAAAGGCTTAGAACGTAAATTTGAAGCGAAACAGCGTAATCGCAATAAACCCGGCGTTGTTTTATGTGGATCGCTGGAACAGCTGAAAGAGTTGGCTCAACTTAACTCGGAAATTGAAGAGCTTTATCAAAAACATTGGGATGAAGATATATTGCTGGGCTGCATCCTGCCTTGGAAAGAAGAAGCGTTAGCCCGTATTCCAGATGATGGTTCTAAAGAGTTGATGATGGATCAACGTGGCACAAGTTGCTTCGTAATTAAATTTGGTAAACCCGGCGAAATTCTGGCAAAAGAGCTTTGGGAAAATCACGGCAAGTTTTCTTTTGCCAGCTCGGCTAATCCATCAGGTAAAGGTAACCGTGGATTGGTTGAATGTATCGGTGAGCGGATTGAAAGTCAGGCTGATCTGATTATTGATGCCAATGACTATGTTAAATCTATCCAGCCAAATGAAACTGAGCAGACTCGTTATGAACAGGGTGTTATGATTTCAATGGTGGATGAAAACGGTAAATTAGTGCCGCTGCAAAATAACCAGCGTGATATTACACCGTGTCCAATATTGATCCGTAAGGGATTGGATGTGCATAAAATCATGGCGATAATGTCTAATATCTTTACGACTTGGGATTACCGCCACGGTAACTATTATTAAGTACGGCTATTAACAAGCAATGATGCTTGATAGGCAATAATATTGATAGCGCTTGCGGGTACTGTTGTACCCGCATTAATTATGTCTTTTTTCCGTTCTCTAAATTTTGTTTCAGTTTATTTTGCAAAGTACTTGCAAAGTGTTGCACGCGTGAAGAGAGTGTACTTTCTGATTTAAATAGCATCCAGGCTTGATAGATATCCATTTTCCATTCAGGGAGAAGTCTTACCAATTTTCCTTCCGCAACGGCTTCATGAGTTACATAATCTGGCAGGTAAGCAATGCCAGCGCCAGCTAATGCAGAATTCATTAATGCGACGCTGTTATTGATGCGAAACCGGCTGCGAACTTCAATATCCAGCTTATGCCTCTCTTTACGAAACGGCAGTGAGATAGTATGGGCAGGGCCTCGAAATAGTAGGTAATCATAACGGGGAAGATCTTCTGGTTTATCTATTTTTGAAAACTGACGCAGATAATCAGGTGTGGCGTAAAGTCCCCAAGTAATATCAATCAGAGGCATAACAAGCGGATGATGTGGAGCTTCACGCCCTATAATAATTGCAATATCGCATTGATCTTCATTCATATTAATCGTTCTGTCTGTCAGTTCCAGATCAACGCTGATATGAATATTTCCGGCAATAAAGTTATTCAGGGCGGGGACAATACATTGACTGCCAAAGGATACTGGCGCAATCAGGCGTAAACTTCCCATCGGTTCTTCATGAAAATTACGTATAAAATGCTCAGCATTTTGAGCTTCAGTAAGAATTCGGTGACAGTATTGGTAATAACTCATCCCAACCTCAGTCACTTGGATTTTACGTGTAGTACGGTTAAGTAACTGGGTTCCCAATCTGATTTCCAACTGCGCAATTTCGCGACTGACCGAAGACTTCGACAGCCTTAACGATTTTGCGGCTTCGGTAAAACTCAGTGTTTCTACTACGCGGGCAAAGACCACCATAGAGGTGAGATTATCAATATTATTCATGAATTAACCTGATGATTTACTTGGAAGAACCGCGGTATAACATACCACATATCCTGTAGAGAGAGGCCAATATTCCTTGTTTGTACGGTGAGATAGGTATCAGGTTCAAAGATCGGGAGTTTTCCATTTTACGAACGACTGTCCCATAATAGAAACAGTGAACTAATCATCGTATTTCCCTACGTTAAAGAGCCGTAATCTTGCTAGGATAACAATCTAACTGGTCTGTTTTAATCTTCAGGGGTAATGTGAGATGAGCCAAACTATTACACAAAAAATTCTTGCAAGAGCAAGTGGGCGTAAACACGTCACTCCGGGTGAAGTGGTTTGGGCGAAAGTAGATATTCTAATGTCTCACGATCCCTGCACTCCGGGTGTAGCCAGCGTATTTAAAAAAGAGTTCGGGCAAGATGCAAAAATATGGGATCCCGAACGCTTTATCCTGATCCCTGACCATTTTGTCTATTCGGCAGATCCGCAAGCTAATCAAAATATTCGGGTAATGCGTGAATTTGCTGCTGAACAGAATATAAAATACTTTTACGATGTCGGAACCCCAAACTATAAAGGTGTTTGCCATATAGGGCTTGCAGAAGGTGGACATACCCGTCCTGGCGAAGTTCTGTTGGGGACGGATTCTCACACAGTAACTGCTGGTGCTTTCGGCGCTTTCGCTATTGGGTTAGGTATTACCGATGCAGCTTATGCTTTAGGTACGGGTGAAATTCCCCTCAAAGTACCAACGACAATTCGGGTTAACTTTACCGGAACCAAACCCGCTTATGTTTTAGCGAAGGACATGATTTTGTCTGTATTGGCAGAATTAACTGTCGATGGTGCAACATATCAAGCCATCGAGTTTGGCGGTAATGTCATTGACGAGTTATCGGTAGAAGAGCGCATGACGATTTGTAATATGGTCGTTGAATGCGGTGCAAAAAATGGCGTTATGGTTCCCAATCAGGCTACTTTGGATTATTTGGCAGAACGAAATAATCTCCCTTTTGACATTGTTTATCCTGATGAAGATGCGCAGTACAGCCGTGTATTGAATATAGACGTTACTGATATGCAGCCGAAGATTGCTAAACCACATTCTCCGGATAATGTGGTTTCTATCGAACAAGTGGCTAGTGTTGCTATTTCTCAGGCATATATTGGCTCTTGTACTGGTGGAAAGTTGGAGGATTTTGTCGCGGCTGCCCGTGTTATAAAAGGACATAAAGTTAAAATTCCGACTTACGCAGTGCCGGCAACAAAAGAGGTTTTCCATAAAACCATAACAACCCAGATTGAAGGTGTTTCTGTCTATCAGATTCTGAGTGATGCTGGAGTGAAACTTTCCTCTGAATCAGGGTGTGCCGCCTGCTGTGGTGGGCCGCCTGATACGTTCGGACGAGTCAACGATCCAATCTCCGTTATATCGACAACAAATCGTAATTTCGTCGGCAGAATGGGACATAAACGCGCCAATATTTACCTGGCTTCCCCTTATTCTGTTGCTGCAGCTGCGATTACTGGCCAGATTACCAATCCTGAGGAGTTTTTATGAGTGAGTTAAAGGAAAATATCATTCGGGGTGAGGTCTATGTATTGACCGATAATATTGATACTGACCAGATTCTCTCAGCCGAATACCTCAAGGTAAACCCTTCAACGCCTGAAGGATATGCACAACTGGCTTCACTGGCGATGTGTGGATTACCGGAAGGATCACTGCCTTTCATTGATGAAAGCAAGGGAAAAGCGAAATATCCGATTATTGTGGCAGGGCAGAATTTTGGTTGCGGCTCTTCGCGTGAACATGCTGTCGCTGCCTTAGGTGCTTCAGGGGTGAAAGTAGTTCTTGCTCAATCTTATGCCCGTATATTTTTCCGCAATTGTGTATCGACTGGCGAATTATTGCCGATTGCCGCACAGGAGCGTTTATGTGACAAATTAGTCACTGGTGATAACATTGAAATTGATGTTGAAAACCAAACCGTAATTTTACTGGAGAATGGCGAAAAATATCAAACTGATCCTATTGGCGAACTTGCCAATATTGTTTCTGCTGGTGGCTTATTTTCTTACGCACGGGAAACGGGAAGAATTAAATAATTCTTTAACGCTATTGGTTATAAATGTTGGTTATAAACTGCACCTGTGAATTTCCGGGTGCAGTTTTTGTTTTTAGAGAAACAGTTCCAATAACGAGTTCAGGAAGAGTTTTCCGTGTTTGGTAATTTGCCAGTGTATATCGCTTTCAGTGATATAACCTTTAGCCAGTGCTTCATCAAGTTGTAGACGAATGGCACTTTCTGGCAACCCGGTAAAATCACTGAAATCCTGACGAGGCATGGATTCCAGTAGCCGAAAGCGGTTCATGAAAAATTCAAATGGCCGATCTTCATGATCAACCTGATTTTTTTGATCCAAATAGCGTCCCTGCATATAACCGCGTGGGTGCTTGGTTTTCACAGTACGGAAAATACAGCCATCTTCAAATGAAATTTTCCCATGTGCCCCGCAGCCAATGCCTAAGTAATCGCCAAAACGCCAGTAATTGAGATTATGCTGACACTGAAAACCCGGTTTAGCATATGCAGAAGTTTCATACTGCTGGTAACCCGCTTCTGTCAGTAATTGATGACCCCGGGAAAAAATATCCCATAGCGCGTCATCATCCGGTAAAACGGGTGGACGGGAGCCAAAGCTCGTATTGGGTTCAATAGTCAGTTGATACCAAGACAAGTGTGGCGGAGACAGCTCAATCGCCTGACGTAAATCATTCAACGCTTCGTTAAGTGTTTGGTTAGGCAACCCATGCATCAAATCCAGATTGAAACTGCGTAAACCAAGCCCGTCCGCCAATTTTGCCGCGCGTTTGGCTTCTTCCGGGCCGTGGATGCGCCCTAAACGGATCAATTTATCTGAGCCGAAACTTTGGACTCCGATGGAAATGCGATTAATACCGGCTTGCTGATAGGCACTGAAACGATCAGCTTCAACTGTTCCGGGATTGGCTTCCATTGTAATCTCTGCCTGTGGAGAAAGCCGGAGTGAAGATCTCACTCCGTCAAGCAATCGCTGCATTCCTTCAGCACTCAACAAGCTTGGAGTTCCTCCTCCGATAAAAATCGTTGATACCTCGCGATCACCAATCATCGGCAAGTCAGCACGAAGATCTGTCAGTAGATGATCAACATATTCCTGATATGGTACATCTCCCTTTAGGGCATGTGAATTGAAATCACAGTAAGGGCACTTTTGTACACACCAAGGAATATGAATATAAAGACTCAGAGGTGGCAACTTAAGCATTGCGCATGGCTTCCAACAACATTTCTAATGCCTTTCCGCGGTGAGATACCGCATTTTTTTGTTCGCGGCTCAGTTGTGCTGCTGTACAGTCAAATTCCGGAGCATAAAAAATTGGGTCATAACCAAAACCGCCTTCTCCGGCGGGTTCACGTGTGATCATTCCTGACCAACGGCCATGAAATACCAAAGGAGTCGGATCTTCGGCATGGCGTAAAAAGACCAGAACGCAGTTGAACTGCGCCTGGCGTTGTTCGTCAGGGATATCACGCATGTCTTCCAGTAGTTTTTCCAGATTTTCCTGATCGGAAGCATTACTGCCTGCATAGCGGGCAGAGTAAATGCCCGGAGCACCGCCCAGCGCATCAACAGATAACCCTGAATCATCTGCAATAGCAGGCAATCCGGTGATTGCTGCGGCATGGCGGGCTTTGATGATTGCATTTTCAATGAAAGTGAGGCCGATTTCGTCGGCTGAATCAACACCTAACTCGGTTTGAGCTATTATATCCAAGTCAAAATCAGCCAATAAATCAGCCAATTCACGTACTTTGCCAGCATTTCCTGTGGCGAGAACAACTTTTTGCATTGCCATTTATCTAATTAACCTATGTATTCAACTAATTATGTAGCTCATGAACCGAACATTGAAACTAACCATCCCATCACGTCATAACGCAGGGCATTCAGTGCATAGAGAATTAGCATCACAATCATGGCAGAGAAATCAAGGCCACCCATAGTAGGGATAATACGGCGGATAGGTGCCATTAATGGCTCGGTCAATTGGATCAGAACATAATCAACAGGATTTTTTCCCTGACTTATCCAACTGAGTAGCGCGCGGGCAATCACCAGCCAAAATACCAGTTTCCCTACAGCGGTCAGTAATTCAATTATCCCAATCAAGAATATGATGGCAGAGGGCATTATAAATTGCCCTGTTGTTAGCCATACAGGCAGCATTATCTTGATAAGAACGAGTGGATATACAAGAACAACGGACGCTGTATCAATGGGACCAACAGCAGGTATAAACCTGCGCAACGGCCGCACTACAGGTTGAGTGATCTTAACAATAAATTGCGCAAATGGATTATAGAAATCACAACGAACCCACTGCATCCAGACACGCAGTAGTAAGATGGCAATATATAAATCCAAAGCTGTAAGAAGGACGAAATTTAAGAATTGCATGTAGCAGCCCTGATTGAATTAACTCAATTAAAATAATTTTTCCATTTCCTGCGCTCGGAGGATTACTCCTTGCATGGCACGGGACACGACTTCAGGAAGGTTACCTTCATAAAAAATGCGCAGTGCTTCAGCCGTTGTACCGCCTTTAGATGTTACCTGCTCACGCAAGATAGCAAAAGGAAGATCTTTTTGCGTTTCAGCAAGTTTAGCTGAACCTATCGCGGCTTGCAGGACAAGCTCTCTGGCAGTTTCACTGTCAAATCCCAGACGTTCAGCTTCTTGTTGCATAGACTCCATGAACAGGAAAAAGTAGGCCGGAGCGCTGCCTGCGACAGCGGTAATAGCATTGATGCCGTTTTCATCATCTACCCAGCAGACTTTACCGACACTGCTCATCAATGATGCTGCAAATTTGCGATCAAGCTGAGAAACGTGCTCAGGCGCAAACAGTCCGCTGATCCCTTGTCCGACAAGTGAAGGTGTATTTGGCATGATGCGAATGATATTGATATCAGCCTGTAAAAGTGCGTAAAAACGGCTGACTGGAACACCAGCAGCAATAGAAAGAACCAGTTTTTGGCTGAAATCGACCTGTGAATGCAGAGAATCACAAACTTCTGTCATCATTTGTGGTTTAACTGCCAGCACAATGACATCGGCTTCCTGTGCGTAGCGAATATTATCGCTTTGGCTGTTAATGCCATACTCTTTTGCCAATACATCACGGCGAGTTGTGTTTGGGGAACAGACCGTGATGAGTCCAGCTGGGTAACCTTTTCTGACTAATCCCGCGATAATGGCATGAGCCATGTTTCCTGCGCCAATAAAGGTAATTTTACGATTTTCCATTAAACAATCCCGCATATTAATCAGTTAATTTTGAATATCGAGTCAGATACTTTTTAATTTAAGATTTAAATTCAGACCTAAATTAAGAACGGTATTGACGGGCACCGAATATCGCGGTTCCAATCCGAACCAATGTAGAGCCACAGGTAATGGCGGCCTCCATATCATCTGTCATGCCCATTGAAAGTGTATCAATTTGTGAATATTGTGCTTTCAATTGGGTAAATGCGTGTTCCATTTTGCGAAAAATGACGATTTGGTGACCAACATTATTTTCTGGAGCCGGGATTGCCATCAATCCGCGTAATGCCAGATGAGGCAGAGAATCAATCCTTGCTGCCAAATCGTCTAATTCCGCCAGTAAAATACCTGATTTGCTCTCTTCATCACTGATATTAATCTGGATCAAGACATTGAGCGGAGGCATGTTTTCAGGTCGTTGCTCACTTAATCGCTGGGCAATTTTCAATCTATCGATGGTATGACACCAATCGAAATTCTCTGCAACCAGACGACTTTTATTGGACTGCAATGGGCCAATAAAGTGCCAAACCAAATCATCTCGGTTGTCAAAGTATTGAATTTTCTCAACGCCTTCCTGAACATAATTTTCCCCAAATTCCCGCTGACCAGCGGCTATAGCTTTTGCGATGGCATCCACAGGTTTGGTTTTACTGACTGCAAGTAACGTAATTTCTTCTGGAATACGCCCGCATTTTTGAGCAGCAAGGGTAATGTGGTTCCTGACATCGTAAAGATTTTGTTCAATATTGTTCATAAGTGACTCAGGAGATAAAAAATGAATATGGAAAAATTGGTGTCCCTTAGTGTAAAGCATAATGCTTCCGATCTGCATCTTTGTGTCGGGCAAGTTCCTGTTTTGCGCATTAATGGTGTGTTATATCCTCAGATACAACTGGAAGCAATTCAATCGGATGCTTTGATTGCATGGAGCAGGGAAATATTATCGGATACACAGAAAAAACAGTTACAGGAGCATGGCCATATTGATTTTGTAGTGGAGATGCAAAATCAACAACGACTCAGAGGAAATCTCTTTTATCAACAATCCCATTTGTCATTGGTATTGCGATTAATTACGGATAAATGTCCGACTCTGGAGCAATTATATGCACCTGATATCATCCAACACCTTATCTTGAAGGAAGTGAGTGGGCTGATATTAGTGACAGGTGCGACAGGAAGCGGGAAATCCATTACTTTGTCAGCTATGATTGATGCTTTTAATAGCCGCGGCAGTAAACATATCATTACCCTGGAAGACCCAATAGAATTCGTGCATCAAAGCCGGAATTGCCTGATACAGCAGCGGCAGATTGGTAAAGATGTGCCGGATTACCAAACAGCCCTGAAAGGTGCATTACGGCAAGATCCTGATGTGATTTTACTGGGGGAGCTACGTGATAAAGAGACAATCCGGTTGGCTTTGACAGCGGCTGAAACAGGGCATTTAGTTTTATCAACATTACATACCCGTGGTGCGATCCAGGCAATAGATCGCTTAGTTGATGTCTTTCCCGCGGAAGAGAAAGGCTGGATTTGCAGCCAATTGGCGGGAAGTTTAAAAGCGGTTATTTCTCAACAGCTGATCCCAGCCAAAGACGGCGGCAGGGTGGCTATCCATGAAGTTTTAGTCGTTAATCAGGCCATCAGCCATTTGATCAGGGAAGGTAAAAACCATCAGATAGCAACATTAATGCAGACTGGTGCTGCTTGCGGTATGCAAACTTACGAACAAAGCCGGCAACAGCGTAAGGCATCGGGATTACTGGCAGAATAAGAGTTAACAATTGTTTTTGCAGTAACAGCCATTTTTCATAATGAATATGGCTATTACAAACATGAAAATAGTATCGTTATCGATGTTGTTTCTACAGGAGTTAGTCAGGAATACTGTTGCTCAAACCAGCTTTCCAGAATGATGACAGCAGAAGCAGCATCGACTTTACCTTTATTGAGCGCCTTGTAGCCACCGTGATCAAATAGGTGGGAACGAGCTTCCACAGTAGTCAACCGTTCATCATGGAGTTCAACCTGAACACCAAAACGCCCGTGCAGGCGATTGGCGAATTTACGGGCTTGTGCGGTGACGGGTTGCTCAGTGCCATCCATATTGAGTGGCAGGCCAACAATAACCAGATCGGGCAGCCACTCTTTGAGCAGTTTCTCAATCAGTTGCCAATTTGGGGAACCTTCGTTGGCTTTAAAAGCAGATAGTGCTCTGGCTGTGCCTGTAACTTCTTGCCCAATGGCGGCACCAATACTGCTAGTACCAAAATCGAAGGCAATGATAGTGCGGTTTTTCATCAGGCATGTCCTGCTTGTGATGCAAGATTATTAATATTGAACCCTAGCAGAGAAGCAGCTTCACGCCAGCGTTCGACAACAGGTGTATTGAAAATGATAGATGGTTCTGCGCTGACGGTAAGCCAGCTATTTTCCATAATCTCTTTTTCCAGCTGCCCCTTTTCCCAGCTTGAATATCCGAGAGTCATCAAAACATCCTTCGGTTGGCGAGGTGTTCCCAGTGCTTCCAGCATATCTTTGGATGTCGTGATCATGGTTTGATCAGAGATTTGAATACTGGAGCTAAAACCTGATTGTGGTGTGTGCAAAATGAAACCGTGTTCTTCAGACAACGGCCCACCTGCCATCACAGGTTTATTGAGATTGATAGTATCGTCTCTGTCTTCAGGGGAAATATCTAACTTCTGTAAGATACTTTCGATGGAAACTTGAGCTATCGGTTTATTAATAACTAATCCCATTGCCCCATTTTGATCGTGTTCGCAGATATAAACTACAGAACGATTGAAATAAGGATCAGAGAGCGAAGGCATGGCAATGAGGAAATGGTGCTGTAGATTCATGTGTTTTCTGATAATTATTTTGGCAATGTAAAAGTAAGTTAGCCCAGCAGTATGTGGGAGGAGCGTAGCCCTTTATACAAGGACTACGCTTGTTTTTCAATGGATTAAAAATTCACTGGGGTATTCTCAGTAACTTTTTCCATCCATAAAAGTGGATGGAATGTGGATGCTTCCTCTTAATGGATTGAATTTAATGGCATCCTGTAAATAGTCAGGGGCGAAGTGGGCGTATGCCATAGTCTGCTGAATATTTGCATGCCCCATGATTTTTTGTAAGGTTAAAATATTCCCTCCATTCATCATAAAGTGAGCAGCAAAGGTATGACGCAAAACATGCACAGCCTGCCCGTGGGGTAAGTCTGATTTCATCTTTTTCAAGAGATATACATACGAGTTGTAATTAACATCGAACAAGAGCCCAGTTGACTTGGTTTTCACCACTTTCATAACTTCATCGGATATCGGTATAGTCCGATGCTTGCCGTTCTTGGTCTCTGTAAAAGTTACCCGATTATGCAGCATGTTTTCAGCCCTCAGTTTGCTGGCCTCTCCCCATCTCGCGCCAGTGTTTAAGCATAGAACGGTTAAGCGCCAAGCATCGTCAGTAACCGCTTTCAATAACTCTGTAATTTCTGACTCAGTGAGATACGACATCTCTGGCTTTTTTATCTTGAGCGGTTTAATACTCTTGATTGGGTGTGTTCCGGTATACTCCGTTATATCTATCAAAATAGTAAATATACCGCTAAGCATTGCCATATCTCTATTGATCGCCGATGCTTTTATGCCGTCATATAACCGTTGTGAACGATATTCGCTGAGAAAACGTGACGTTAGCTGATATACAGCAGGATCGCCCATATCTCTAATCATTCCTTGTATTGAATACTTTCTTTTTTTACCCCAAGTTAAGTTACGTCCTTCATAATTCCACCAAATTTCCACAAGCTCCGATAACTTTCTAAAATCCTTTGTGTTTGGTTTCCAATCTTGGGTGTTGGTATTGGCTAAAACATTTCGTTCAAATGCAACGGCATCCGCTTTCTTCTTAAATATCCGCTGGACTCGTTTTCCTGACGTTCCGCGCGGCCTTATATCCACTTTATAACGTCCACCTTCAAGCGCTTTAATTGCCATGGCTGCGCCCTCCAGTTAGACGTGGTAACTTTATACCTGTATGAAAAACATAGGATTGATAAATAGATAGCCAGTTTGAGGCTCTTAAAACGACAACATTATTGTCATTTGCCCACTGTGTGCGATAGCCGGTGATATCTGACCAGCTTCAGGAGCAATCTTTCCGGTGACGAACCATGTTGAATATTTCTCTATCTGTTTTTGGTTGAGTATTGCACTCAGTAAATTCCAATTTAATGAATGTTCCATGCTATCCGGATGGGAGAACTTAACTTTTTCGACTGACTCTATTTCTTTCAATTTCTCAATGATATTCATGCGGATTTTTCTTCTCCGATTTCGTAGTTTTTAGGGTCATAAAGTGCAGGGGCAATTTGGCCTACTTCTGGAATAGTTTTACCAGTAATAAACCAGAGTGAGTATTTCTCAAATTTAGGGTGAGAAAGTATTTTTGTGATTACAGCAGCATTCGGAATTGTCTTGCTGTTCTCATATCTCCATAAAGCATCTCCCTTTAATTCCCACTCCTGCGAGGCTTCAGCGCGGCTCATACGTTCACTTTCACGCATCAGTTTGATTTTTTCAGATACATCAATATTAAGATTCATGTTTACATTCTCGGAAAAATTTCGTAGATTTAAGATATAAATCGTCATGTGGGGTTTTTCTTCGTAAAAATACCCCAAAAGAAGAGATTAGCATATGAACGAACAAGTTTTGAGATTGTTGTTTCAGATCCCAGATCCAATCACTGTTAATGAATTCCAGCGTCGTACCGGAAGAACGGAAAGCAGTGTGCGCAAGTTAGCTGACCGCCGTCGTTTGCCTATCAGAACCGAACGCGAAATCAACGGTAATGAATTTAGCGATTTGCGCCTCATGGTCATGTGGAATGAATGGCTGGAAATGATTTATGAAGTGACTAACAAGCTACCTTCTGATGAACGTATCGGCTGGAAAGCTAGCTGGCTTAATCGGATAGATAACACAATGCGTAATCCAAACGAGATCCTTCAATTTTTATTTAAGACCCCGGACCCAATCACAGCTAAAGAATTCTGTCGACGTACTGGAAAGTCAGAAAGAGGTATCCGTAAACTAACTCTCTGTGGCCAATTACCTATTAAAAGCGAACGCACAGCAAAAGGCCGAGGAGTTCATCTTATGATTATGTGGAATGAATGGCTGGAAATGGTTTATGAAACCAATAATAAGAAGCCTTCATATGAACGTATGGGTTGGAAAACTAGCTGGTTTAAGCGAGTTAATAAATTGGTTGATGATTTAGGGATTATCCCGCCTGAATTAGAAAGAATTGAAAGTGTTTTAAGCAGAAAAGCTGGTGAGAGTAGATTAATGTCGGCTAATTAATCTCTATTGCTGATTAAATGATGAAGCAAAACGAGGGTAATAAAATGAAAAACTTAACATCGCTGGAACGTTCAAAACTGCAATTAACGATGTTTTCTCGTCTTCAAGATGTTTTTGACGATGTCAAAAACGAGGTTGACGTCACCCCGGAATTTATCCAGGACACGCTGGAGCAATATATGCGAATCGCAACCGGTGATAATTATTATCTGTCCCGCTCTGTGCGTCTTGGTGAGGGGGAGTTGCGGCAGGCTGCTGAACCTGTGATTAATATAGGTCTTTCTCAACAGTTAGCCGATGAACTCAAGCAAGCAGTCAAGGCTTCGCGTTCGCTTACTTCTATGAAGAATTGTTTTTTATATAAACCTTCCAATTCAGGAACCGCTAATAAAATTATCGAAGGTGAAAAAGATGGCATTAGTTATCAAGTGAAGTCCCTGAGTGTGTATGAAAAATTTGAATTGATGTCAGATATATTAATGGCTATCAAAAACAATCGCGGCCAGGCGGATTACCGGACAATTCTCGCAGAAGATTTGCAATCTATTTTTGAGTCTATTCATAGTTTATCTAAGAAAGACCTAAGAATAACCGGCATCAAAACAGACGCCGGGAATATATCTAAAACTCAGTAACACTGAAATCATTTACAATACCGGCGGGCGGTAATTTATCTCTGAGTTTAGCGCCAACACTAAGGAATAAATCTTGTATCTCGTTTATTTCACGAGAAGAGATTAACTCAGCAGAAGAATAATCTAAATTATCGAGTATTAACTCAAGTGCTTTTAAATTTTCTTTTATTTGTTGTTCGCAGGACATGATAACTCCTTCTGTAGGGTGGTTGATGTTTTTTGCCTGTATCTCTGTGGAAAGAAACGGCAGGCAACAGAACTATACCACAAACCCTGCGCCGGACAGGGCTAAAAACCGGCAACATAATAACAATGAGGTAATAAAACATGCGAAATGTGCTGCCAATACCAGAGGAATTAAATAAAGGACGAATTAAATTTGGAACGTTATTAATTCGTCCATTACGTCAAAACATTGTTTGTCCACTTACCCGTTATCAGGTTGAAGACAGCGAATATTGCTACGGTAAGTTTGCTTCTCGTGAACAAGCATTAATGCATTGCCTACAACTCTACAGGATAAAAATTCATGAACAATCTAAAGAGGATGCAACATAAATATAAAGTGACCAGTGCTGATTTTTTTAATATTAAAGCAACTGGTACAAATAATCAGAAAGAAAAACCTTTATTAATGACGTTGGTTTCACTGGGTTTAGCAACAATAATACTAACCCCGTTATTGTCCTTATTATGAGGGTAAAGCAATGGCAAATACTGAACCGTGTCGCGCTGTTATTTTAACGTTGGATGAAAAAATCGACGGCATGCTGTATACAGCGCATCTAAAAAGCCGTGTTTTTAAGCGAGATAGTGATAAAGCAATTGCTGAGTTTATTAAGAACATGCGCGACCGCACCAATAACCGCACGCGAAACAATGAAAGAGTTCTGCATTGCATTCTTCATTTAGCGGGCTTTCCTAAATCAAAATACGGTACACCCTATGAAAGTTTTACCTACGATGAAAAAAAAGCATTTATAGAGGCCATGATTCAGTTTAAAGCGGCTGTGTCTTGTATGCCTGAAAGCATCGCCTTTTAATTAAAAAACACAAAAACCATTTTTATGACGTCAGAGCGTCAGGGCTTTTTATTACCTAAAAACAGGAAATAGAAACATGAATACAGAGCAACTGATAAAACAAAATCGGGAAGACGAACGCAAGACACTGGCGTTTCGTTCTGCTTCCCGTCTGGACAGCCTTGCTGCACATATCCTGAATCACAAACTGGATTATGCCGCATCCGCTGCACTGTTGGTCGCTGAAGCAGAAAAGTACGAACACGAAGCGCAGGAACTGAACCATGTCTAAAGCGCTCGACCTCACCATTCAGCACGCTGAAGAAATGCTGGAACGCCGGATAGCCGCGCATGTTAACCGCCCGGTCGGGGTTTCTGCTTTTGAGTGTGAGAGCTGCGGAAATCCCATCCCCGAACAACGCCGAATGATTATTGCAGGCGTGACCCTTTGTATGCCTTGCCAGGACGTTTTTGAACTGAAACAAAAACATTATCGGAGCGTGTGAGATGACAAATAAAACCATTCTGAAATGGGCGGGGTCTAAAGCCCGCATCATAGATAAATTACTGCCCCACCTGCCCGCCGGCCGTCGGCTGGTTGAGCCGTTCGCGGGTTCTTGCGCGGTGATGATGAACACGGATTATCCGGCGTATTTGGTGGCGGATGTGAATGCGGATTTGATTAATTTCTATTGGTTTGTTGTTAATTTTCCCGAATTCGTTACTGCTGAGGGGGAGCGGTTATTCAGGCGAAATCACGAGGCAGATTATTATCGTATTCGTGAATCGTTTAATAACGGTGAAAAACGAACCAATTTTAATACATATAATGCTGGGAATGGTTGGCAGGCGTTTTGGTTTCTGTATTTAAATCGCCACGGTTATAACGGGTTATGCCGTTATAATGCCGCGGGTAAATTTAATACGCCATTCGGTCATTATAAAAGGACGTATTTCCCCAAAGCAGAAATTGATGCGTTTGTGTTAAAGGCGGGTGCGGCTGACGTATCACTGTTACATTTAGAATGGCAGGACACATTAACCCTCGTTGATTACGGCGACGTGGTTTATTGCGACCCGCCGTATCTTGGCACCTTTTCCCAATATCACCAATCTGTTTTCGCTCAGGCTGACCATGAGGCATTGGCGATGGATTTGTACACGCTAAATGCGCATCTGGGTGTACCCGTCACCGTTTCTAATTCGATCGCCGCCAACGAACTGTATACCGACCTCGGTTTTACTGTTCATGAAATCAACGCGCCCCGCAACATTGCTGCCAATGGCAACCGCCAGCCGGCCAAAGAGATTATTGCGGTGCTGAGGGGGCGGGTATGATTGATATCCGATGCCATGCAGACAGCACCATCAATATGATTGCTGTTTCCGGCGGAAAAGACAGTCTGGCCCAATGGCTGTTGGCTATCGAGAACGGCGTGAAGCATATCGCGGTATTTGCCGACACTGGCCATGAACACCCACAAACCATGGAATATCTGGATTATCTGGAAAGCCGACTGGGTAAAATTCAGCGGGTGAAAGCAGATTTTACCAGCCAGATTAAAAACAAACGCGAGTTCATTAAAACCCGCTGGCCTGTCAGTCTGGTTGCCGAGTGTGGCATGACGCCGGCGCAGGCAGAAAAGCGCATCATTGCTGCACTCAAAATGTTATTTCCGACCGATATTCCGTTTTTGGATTTGTGTATGTTGAAGGGCCGGTTTCCGTCCACAAAAGCCCGTTTTTGCACCTTTGAGTTAAAGCATAAACCCATTGCGGAGCAGGTTATCCAGCCGCTGTTATCCGAATTCGACGAAGTGGTTTCATGGCAAGGCGTCCGGGCACAAGAGTCACCCGAGCGCGCGAAACTGCCAGAATGGGAATCGGATGTCGATGATATTGCCGGTTTATCCGTTTATCGCCCCATTCTGTCATGGACGCATGAGCAGGTTTTTGCTCTGGCGAAAAAACACGGTATCAAACCGAATCCCTTGTATCAACAAGGCTGCTCGCGTGTGGGTTGTATGCCGTGCATTCATGCCCGTAAATCTGAGCTGGCCGAAATATATTCGCGTTTCCCTGAAGAAATCGCCCGTGTTGCTCGTTGGGAAAGAATGGTTGCTGCGTGCTCCCGCCATGGCAACTCCACTTTTTTCCCTTCCCACCAAGACCCCATGAAGCGGGAACGTCGCATCGACTGCGTGACCTTAGAAACACACGGTATCGAAACCTATCGCGACTGGGCGCTGACTTCTAGGGGGGGGCGTCAATTTGATTTATTGGCCGAAGAAAATTCACATCAGGCGTGCAGCTCTGTGTATGCAGGCGTTTGCGAATGAGTGAGCTAGTGGAACACAACAGCGACGCAATACTTGCCATGCATCGCCAGCGTGAAGACTTTCAGCCGGGTTTGCCCACTGACGCAACGATGGCTGAACGTCTGCTATGGGATACCAATCCCGCCGATCATGAGTGGCGCCGCCAGTTTATCGGGGTAATGCCTGATTTTCTGGCGACGTATTTTTCTAACCGTTACAAAAAAATCTATACCGAATCCGGCCGCACTGGCCGCCGTCGTGCTAATGCGTTTTTGCGTAAAACCATTGGTGAGAATGTATTACCACGGCTGAACAAAGTCTTTGAACGTTATCAATTTAAACATCAGGCTGTTGGCGCAACACCTTTCCCTTTTATTGAGCAATTAGAGCGTCTGGTGACGTTGGAACGCAAAGAAATTCGGCAGCTTGCGTGGGAGGTCTCCCAATTTATGACCAACAGCTACGAAGCGGTTTCCGCGCAGTATGTCAACCAACTCCCGGATGATCAGGACGAAGCTAGGCATCGTCTGCTGAATGTCTACCAGAGAATGGCAAAGCTGGCCCACCAGACAGGAACCACGCCCCCTTACTGGCAACAACTGACGCGGGGCGGGAAAGTCACGGTTGATCAGTTATGTGCCGGCCTGCTTCGCCTGATGTCTGATAAGTGGTGGTATGGCCGCCTGAAAAGAATGCGGGATATTCGTGTTGAGCACATGGCGATTGCCGTTGGGCAGGTACAAAAATCAGCCTCACCCTATGTTTCCCGCAATACCCTGCGTGAGTGGAAAGAGCAAAAGCGCAAGAGCTGGGAATTTCTCAAGGCGCTTGATTTAGAAAATGAACTCGGTGAACGGGTACCGTTAAGTGACATGGTGTTGGGCAGTGTGGCCAATCCGGCCGTGCGCCGTTGCGAACTGATGGTACGCATGCGGGGTTTTGAAGATTTGGCCGATGATCGGGGATTTGTGGGTGAGTTTTATACCCTGACCGCCCCGTCAAAATATCATGCGGTGCACAGCAAAGGCGGTTTTGTGGAAAACTGGGACGGTTCTAACCCCCGTGATACCCAAAAGTATCTGTGTGGTGTCTGGGCACGTATCCGCGCGGCGTATGCCCGTGAGGGAATTAGCGTCTTTGGCTTCCGGGTGGTCGAGCCTCACCATGACGGGACGCCCCACTGGCACATGCTGCTGTTTATGCCCCCTGAGCATGTCGAGAAGATGCGCGCCATTATTCGCCATCATGCCATGCTGGAAGAAGCCGCTGAACTGAACAGCGAAGCCGCCCGCAAAGCCCGCTTTCATGTTGAACCTATCGACAAGGAAAAAGGCAGCGCCACGGGGTATATCGCTAAATACATATCAAAGAATATTGACGGCTACGCGCTGGATGATGAAAAAGACGGTGAGACCGGTGAATCCATCAAGGACATGGCGAAAGCGGTTTCTGCCTGGGCAAGTCGCTGGCGTATCCGTCAGTTTCAGCAAATCGGCGGCGCACCGGTTTCAGTTTGGCGGGAACTGCGCCGTCTGGGTGATGCCCGCCTGAATATTGAAAAGCTGGACGAGGTCATTGACGCCGCTGATGCCGGTGATTGGGCTAAATACACTGAGGCGCAGGGTGGCCCGTTGGTTGCCCGCCGCGATCTGACCGCGCGTCTTTCTTATGAGCGTGTGGAAGGTGGCAGCCCTTACGGTGAGGACACGCAACGCATTCAGGGGATCACCTCCCCTTACCTTATCAATGATCCCTTTATTTCAACCCGTGAACACCGCTGGCAGATAGTGCCGAAGTTAACAGCCGATAACGGCACGGTCAGCGGTGGGGTTTTGCCTTTATCTGGCGGCAACGCCGCCCCTTGGAGTTCTGTCAATAACTGTACGGAGGCACGAAGGACGATTAACGAAGATAAAGGTTTAGTGGAAAAAGTTATCGATTATGCGGATTCAATCGGGATGAATTTTAGTCGGTTGATGGCGAAATCATTACTCATCGGGGGGCACATTAACCTTGGTGAACAGAAATTCAGGTTGTGGACGGACGGCAGTTTTATTCCCGTCGAAACGGAACGGCAGAAAGAGGCGCGCCGCGATGCGTTGCGGCAGCGGATTAATAAACTTGGTGAAGTGAGGAAAGTGTAATGAGTGTATTTGTACTGGAAGAATTTCCGATTAAAGAATGGGGGATCGGTGCGCCTGAGGTTGTTGGTGTTTTTTACTCCCATGAAGCGGCTGAGCAGATGGCTGGCGAATGGAGTTGCTTTAAATTTCAAATAACGAAATTTGATATTGATGTTAAAGAGCCACAACGTCAGGGCATTAAATATGCCCGTGATAGGTTAATTGCCGCTTATTTGAATGGTTCCATTGATAAATCAGAATCAGAAGTTCGCAATATCGCAAAAATGTTAGATGGCGCAGCCGAACAATTGAGGCAAGAAATCTCTGATTGTTGGATTCGGGATGACTTCGGAGATAAATGGTTGTGTGGGGAAAAACAGAAAACCATAGACAAACATGGCGTAACGTCCGCTATCCGCGATGTTTTGACAGAAATGAACCGTCAGGATGAAAAATGGGGTGCTGACCGTAATTTATCCCCGTTTGTCTGGCAAGCGATATTGAGTGAAGAGGTTGGCGAATTCGCCCAGGCCATTTTGCATGATGAATATGGCGGTGAACATGCAGGAACGGCGCGCGCGGAGATGGTGCAAGTAGCTGCAGTTGCCCTGCAAGTCATAGAGATGTATGACAGGGTGCAGGAAGACAAACAATGATGTGCTTCGGATCAGTTTGTTCCGGTATTGAGGCCGCCAGTGTGGCATGGGAACCACTCGGTATGTCTCCGGTGTGGTTCAGCGAAATCGAAAAATTCCCTGGAGAAGTACTGCGCTATCACTGGCCTTATGTGCCCAATTTGGGCGATATGACCAAAATTCCCGCCCTGTTTGCCGAAAATAAGGCCGAGGCACCGGATATTCTGGTCGGCGGCACACCCTGCCAGGCATTTAGTATTGCCGGTCTTCGTAATGGGCTGGGCGATGAGCGGGGACAATTAACCTTATCATTTGTGGAGTTGGCCAATGTCATTGATTCCGTCAGAGCAGCAAACGGCGAACAGCCTGCCATTATCGTCTGGGAAAATGTACCCGGCACCTTATCCAGCAAAGATAACGCCTTCGGCTGCTTTCTTGCAGGACTGGCCGGCGAGGATGAACCTTTGCAGCCATCAGGGAAGAAATGGACGAACGCGGGTTATGTGTCTGGACCACAAAGATCCATCGCATGGCGCGTGCTCGACGCTCAATATTTCGGAGTGGCCCAGCGACGCCGCCGTGTGTTTGTTGTCGCAAGTGCTCGAGCCGACTTCTGTCCCGCCACGGTACTTTTTGAGCCAGACAGCGTGCGCCGGTATTCTGAACCGTGCGAAACGGCGGAAAAAGCAGTTACCACCCATGCTGGCGGCCGCGCTGTTATCGGCAGTCACTGGGACTCAGGGCTAAACCCGCACCCGACGTTAAACCAGAGCCATAATACGGGCGGTATCGGGATGAGCAATCAGGAGATATTTTCACAAAGAGGCAGCGGGCTGGTATCTACCTATCGTCTGCTCTCGTTTGGCGAATACCGGACAGATGATATCTCGTCAACCTTAAGTGCCAGGGATGATAAAAGTGCCACGGATTTGATAACAACACAGGATGCTGTTCGCCGCCTGACGCCTATTGAGTGCGAGCGGTTGCAGGGTTTTCCCGATAATCACACCCAAATTCCGTGGAACGGGAAAACCGCAGAAAACTGCCCGGATGGCCATCGTTACCGGGCAATCGGCAATTCAATGGCCGTGCCTGTGATGGCATGGATTGGGAAACGAATTTTGATGCAAATAGAGATGGATAAATGAATAACATCACCTTAAATTTAACTCACGATATTGTTTACAACATTAACCGTAAATTTGTGCTGGATTTATTTGTCTGGCAGAAACGCTGGAAAGCCAATCAACATCACCGTAATCGCTTTCTACATAAATGCAGACAGGCGGGTGCTGATTATTATTTCGTGCTGGAAGCGTTAAGTGATGCCTGCCGGACGGGCCGGAATAAGTTTTTTATGTCAAATAAGGAATTATTGCCGAACTTTGTTCACTGTATTGCGCAGTATTTCCCGAAACAGCAAGCAACGTTAATCGAACATGCCGAAGAAATCCGGTTATTGACGCTCAGTAATGGCGCTGAAATTCGCTTTGTGCATGAAAACAGCTATGTCGCTGCCCTGTGTGGTGATGTTTATGTGTCTGAGTGGGCTTGGTCGGATAACCCTATTCGGCTGGTGCAATTAGCGTTGGATCTATCAATGCATGAGAAATGGCATAGAACGTTTTATTCCTCCAGATGTTCAGGAGATAACGGCGAGGCGGCTTATAAGCGGTTCTTTACCCTGAATCGTATCCAAGGTGAATCCGCATTTTTCGATACGGTCATGTTGTTTGATAATGACAATTTTTTGGATGAAGAAAACCTGATGAAGGCATGGTCACGCAAGGACTTTGAAGAACTATTTTTATGTCGATTACCTCATGCGCGGTGGTAAACCCAATGGCTAAATCCCCCGCAGAACGTAAAGCCGCCCAACGTCAACGCCAGAAATATTCTGGCGTAACTAAGATAGAATTACTGGTCGATAATCAAGAACTGGAGATGTTAAAACGCAATTGTGAGTTAAGGCGACCGGGACGTGATCCGTATGAGGTGGTTGAATATCTGACGTTACTGATACGCAAAGATGATGTGGAATTGCAGCAGAAAATGCAGGCATTATCAGCGCAGCAATGTGGAAAATGTGGCGAGTGCCTTCCGGTGTCCGAATGTTGTTTTTCTGGTGAGGCTGCGTGCTGGGCTACACGGGGCTGGCATGAAGTAAAATTGTGATGGTGTGACATGTCACGGGATTGTATTCAATCCCGTTTTTGATCAGCAGAATATCGATAATAAATTAATGCGTAAATATGAGCACTATCTATGTGAGTTACCAGCTATGGTGTATATCCCCAATGATGTGACGCATACTGGCTGGAAGTTGCCTTACATTGTCTCTGTTCCAACCGGGGAGTTGATATAAATTCAGACCCGAACTTAGCCCGGTAATATAGGATATCAACAATGCGGTGCCTTGATGAGAAAATTTTATATACAAAAATGGATAAGACACGTACCGGATGATATTTGCAGAGCCATTGTAAGCAAAAGAAAACACATCATCGTATTGTACCCAGTACCTTCCAGCCCTCCTTTCCCGTTCAATAAAATTTCTGATGCGGGCAGGGCCGGTAAGTGATCCAGCCATAAAATACTCCTTACGATGGATATAATTACAAATGTAATTATCATAAAGGAAAATATGGGGTAAATGTTGTTCGAAATCACAGTTTTAATTTCATATCTTTTTTCCTCAAAAAAAACACCTCACAATTCATCACAAACTTGCACAGTTTTTCTTGATATTCCAATCCCACACAAACCCAGCAAGGGCAAAGTTTCCCCGCCCCTGCATAACTGCACAAAAACACGCCCCTTTTGTGTGCGGGCGAGGCGGGGGAGCAAGCGCGCGCAACGGGTGGGGATCGACCAGCTTGCCGAGGGAATGGCGGTCATCGAAAAAGCGGCTTTCATACCACGGTGAACAGCACGCAGCCGCCCGTTTGGCGTGTGAGTCAGGTCAGGAGAAGATGAGTGAAGAAAACCCACACCGCGCGATTGAATGACGCTAATCGGCGGTGTGGGCTTGGTGGATGTGAATCTGGCGGTGTTATGACGTGCCGGTCAGGGCATCCAGCAAGGCATAGGGGGCAAAGCGCACCACTTCCTCCCCCGCCCAGTCATTGACGGATTTCAGGCTTTCCATAATCGGATTGAGTTCATTGATGGCAAACACTTTCGCGGCTTTTTCAACGTCCCCGTAGTTGCCATTGCCCGATGGCATCACACTCATCAGTTGCGGCGGCACCCGGTGCATGGCCAGCAAGTCGTCGCGGGTCGCTTCCTTGACGTTGCTGAATTCATCCTTGGCACTGATTTGGCTGAACGGCAGGATTTGCAAGCCATCTTTCTTGCCGTTGGCCGCATACACAAACAGGTTCTTAAACGCCCCATCCCGGCGGGATTTTTGCAAGGCGTTTTTCAGGTTCTCCACGCCTTTTGTGTCCGTGAGCGGATCGGTCAGGTAGACAATCACCCCGGCATGGCTGCCGTTATCGTAGTAGTTCATTCGAAACGCCGTGGCAGAACGGTTCAGGTTGGCCGACAGCAAGCCCGCCAGATATTCCGGCAAGCCGTAAATTTCCTGATGGATATCGGGGTTGATCAGATGAAAGATACTGTTTGGCCGAAATTCAAATTCCTTGAGCCAGCTTTCAACAAACCAGTATTGGCCAGCCTGTTCCCCCCGCCGGGTGTATTTGGCCGGGGCATGTTTCAGGGCCAGCAAGCCGCCCAGCCGATTGGTGCGCCGTTCCAGATAGGCATTGCCAAAGACCAGATAATCCAGCACATAGGCGGCCATGTCCCGCCGGGACAGCAGCGGGTGCGGTTGGAAGCAGCTCATGATGACATTGCGTTTAAAAAACAGGGGCGACTGATGGTAGACCGCCGATGAGAATGCCCGCGCCAGCCCATAAAAATCAATCGGGGTTTCATACCAGCGGCCATTTTTGGCGCACTCCATGCAATCCAACAAATCCCAGCCGGAGATAATCGGCGTGGGGTTGTCAAAGGTAAACGCCGCGCACTGGGCCGTGCCGTCAGGAAGGTTCGCTGTGTTCGTCATTTCAGGCTGGGGTTCAGCCGGCAAAAAGGTGTGCATGTTTAAAACTCCGTCACAAAGGATTCGTGCCCGCCGGCATCACTGGCTATCGGTTCACCATGAAGGACATTCATCACTGACCATGCGATATCACCGTGATCAATGCCGCGCACGCGGTCGGCAGCATAGGTCACCACACCGCCTTGGGTAATGATTTTCTTGATGGACATAAACGAGGTGGCCACCTGTTGCATGCCGGCGTCATATTCAAGCCGCCCGGCACGGATCAACATTTGGGCTTTCATGACCAGCATGCGCTTGAGCGGCGCGGAATATTTCAGTAAGGTCGCGGCCGGGAAAAAGTGGCAGACCAGTTCGTGCACGGCTTCACCCGTGCCGCCGGTGCCGTCAATGGTGATGCTTTGCACGTGATAGCGTTCGGTCAGCTTGCGGATCTCCTCGGCCTGTTTTTCAAAGGCCATGCCGCGAAATTGCAGCGCTTCAATCACCCGCCACTTGCCGCCCTTGACCGACGGCGGTGCCAGCACGGCCAGCCCCAGACCGTCCCCGTTGCCACCGGTGCCGGTGGGGTCAGCCCCGATATGTACCGGCTTATGGCCCAGTGGCCACAAGGCGTAAGGTTTCCAGTCCGGCCAGACGTCCTCGTTATAGCCGTCAACCCCGCAGCGGATCAGTTCGTTGTAATCAAAGGCCCGCTCCCCCTTTTTCACAAAATGGCAGCGGTACAGGTTGTCAAAATCCGCCGGGCTGTTTTCACTCTCAATTTCGGCCAAATCGACCCGATCCAGCCCCAAGTCAAGGGCATCGTGGATGGTGACAATCTGCCGCCAGATGTTATCCCCGCACAACACGCCGGACTGCAAGGCTTCATGGCGGGTATCAATCGTAATCTGTTTTTTGTGGGGGCGGGACTGATTGAAAAACTCGCCTGTCCAGAACGGGTAAGCCTCATGCTCTTCACTGGAGGGCGTGGAAAAATAGGTGCGCCGGAGGCCGATATGGGTCGCCATCCCGGCCGCCACTTTACGCAGTGTCATAAAGTTGCTGACCCAGAAGAATTCATCAAAATAGAGATCGCCGGTATAGGACTGCGCCGAGGCGGCCGAGGTGCCGAGAAAATAGAGTGTCGCCCCGTTGGACAGCATTATTTCATCGCCGCCCTTGAGTTCAACCCCGACCTGCCGGGCCACTATCTGGATAAACTTCTTGAACTGGTACGCCTGCGAACGGCTGGCTGACAGAAATATCTGGTTGTTGCCGGTTTCCAGCGCCGTGATCAGCGCTTCGCGGGCAAAGTACCATGTTGCACCAATCTGCCGCGATTTCAGGATCATGCGGTTACGCCGTTCTTTCTGCTTGTACCAGCGTTGCTGGTATTCATACAGGGAATCAAACACCAACGCCCGCAACTCACTGATTTGCTCTTCGCTAAAGTGATTTTTCGGCGTCTTGGCTTTTTTCTTTTCAGTCTTCTTGGTGTCGAGCTTGTCGAAGCGTTCCAATTGACGATAAAGAAAATCCAAGGTCTTGAAATCGTGCGGGGTCAGCGTGTCCTTGGCCTGCATCCGCAGGATTTTGACGTGCAGCTCGCCGCTGACCCGTTCAATCGGGTTGGCTTCATCCCATTTATCCCGCCGGCGCCATGAATAAAGGGTGTTCACACTGATGCCCAGCCGTTTTGCTATCTGTGCAACGCTGTAGGCCTGCCAATATAAACTTTTGGCGGTTTGTCGGGGGTCGTGTTCTGTCATCATCATGCCGCTACTTTCCCACAGCCCGCGCGCGAACTGCCATGACTGCCCGTTGTCGCCCGCCTGCGACAGACCCAATGCTTTGAGTCAGTCGCAAGGGATTGCGAAGATAACGGCATCAACTCAACCGCACGGCGTTGGAGAGCACCATGCCAAAAAACATTACATTGACGGTCTGTACCGAGGGCATGACCCTGAACGGGTTTGCCGTCTCCCGCGAACAGATCCAACAGATGGCAGACAGCTATAACCCCAGCCTGTATGCCGCCCGCCTGAATCTGGAGCACGTGAAAAGCCTCTACCCTGACAGCCTGTTCCGGCATTACGCCTTGGTGCAGTCGGCACGGGCGTATGAAGTGGAGAGCGGGCCATTGCAGGGCAAGTTGGCGCTGGAGGTGTCAGTCGATTTGGATGAGAAGCAGGATGAAAACCTGATCAAGCTGAACCAAAGTGGCCAGAAAATCTTTTCCAGCATCGAATTTTACGGCCGTTTTCCGGCAACCAACAGCGCCTATCTTACCGGTGTCGCGGTGACCGATACCCCGGCCGCTGTGGGCACCGAGCTGATTAAACTCAGTCTTCAGGAGCGCGGGTTACCCTCCCGTGACGACCGCTATCTGTCCGCGTCACTGGAAACCGCAATTGAATTGATGGAAAGCACCGAACAGCCTCCTGCCGCCGATAAATCCCTCGGCGAAAAGTTCGTGTTGTCCGTGAAGAAGGCGCTGGGCATGCACCGCGAGCATCACAGTGCAGAACTGAATACCCTGCGTGAAATGGTGCAGTTAACAGCGGAAAAATGCGGTGAAGCCCTCAATCAGGGGCAAAAACTGTCTGCGTTGGAAGCACAAATTGCCAGCCAGTCAGAACACATCACGGCACTGAAAAATGAATTGTCCACGCTCAAAAGCCAACTCAGCCAGCAGGACAGCTCATCATCCCAGCGACCACAGGCGGACGGTTCAACCCAAATGTTGGCCGATTATTAATTGATTACAGGAAATTACCCATGTCACTCAGTAACGAAGGGCGTCAACAATACCTGTCCTACCTTGACCAGCAGGGCAAATTAAACGGGGTGAAGCGTGAAGGCGACAGCATTCAGCTCTCGGTCGATCCAGCCGTTCAGCAGCGTCTGGAAAAAGCCAAGATGGAGTCCAGCCCCTTTTTAAAAGAAATCAATTCGCTCGGGGTGACCGAGCAGGAAGGGGAAAAAGTCGGGGTCGGTATCCGCCGCACGATTGCCAGTCGCAATACCTCAACCACCGAGCGCCGCGAACCGGTCAGCGTGCATGATTTAAAGGCGAACCGCTACCGCTGCGAGCAAACGAATTTTGATACCGCGATTAGCTATACGCAAATTGATGCGTGGGCCGGACACCCGGAGTTTCAGCAGCTGATCAGCCAGCAGATTGTCCAGCAAGAGGCCAATGATCGCTTGATGATTGGCTTTAATGGCACTTCGGTGGCGGTGAAATCCGACCGGGAGAAAAACCCGCTGTTGCAGGACATCAACATTGGTTGGTTGCAGCACCTGCGCAATGCCGCCCCGCATCGGGTGATGAAAGACATGACTATCACCAGCCGTGATGAAGACGGGAAAATCATCAAGAAAGGCCAATACGGTAACTATGATGCGGTGGTGTACGACGCGGTGAACTCGTTACTCGACCCGTGGCACCAGAACGCGCCCGGCTTGATTGCGATCACCGGCGCCCGCCTGACGACACAAAAGAATTTCAAAATTCTGAACCAGCACAGCCAGCAGAACCCCAACATGGAATTGTTGGCCGGCAATGAGCTGATGAAACTCAGCACACTGGGAGGATTGCCTATCTTCCGGGTGCCGTTTTTCCCTGACGGGGCGATCTTTATCACCACCCTGAAAAACCTGTCACTTTACTGGCAGAAAGGGAAATACAACCGTTACGTCAAGAATGAGCCGGAATACAACCGCATTGCTACCTATGCCCAAAGCAATGACGGCTATGTCATTGAAGATTTCGGCCTGAGTTGTCTGATTGAAGGGATTACCTTCGCGGGCGCAGCAGGCAGCAACGAATAAGTGATTGAACACGTGCCGGGCGTAGCCGGCACGGCACGAGGGGGAATTATGCTGACACCGGCACAAGAACACTGGCAACAAGTCATGGCCTCCCGCCGTGGCGATGACAATTTTTTAGCGGAAACGCTGACGGCCTATGAGCAGATGCTACACCGTCTGCGTATTGATAAGGCCCGTTTGTCTGATCTGCAATCCAATGAGCGCAAAGCGGATTACAAGCGCGAGGTGATGGCCTTTTATGACAGTTGGATTGACGGCGTACTGGCTGCGGATACCGGACAGGCGGATGAGGTGCTGACGCATATCATGATTTGGCGTATCGACACGGGCGATTATGCGCACGCGTTAACATTGGCCGAGTATGTTATCCGCCATAACCTGCCGTTACCGGATCATTACAAGCGCACGGTCGGGGCGTTATTGGTGGACGAGATTTGTGACAAGGCATTGACCCTGCTTTCCGCCGGCGATGCGACCATTGAGCTTGTGCCGCTGGCCATATTGGAACAGTTGGCCGAATTGGTTGAGCCGCTGGACATGCCCAATCAGGTCAGGGCGAAATTGTTCAAGACACTGGCGTATACCTTGCGCCCCAGCGAACAACAGGCCGACAAAGAACGCGCCTTGTCCCTGATGCAACAAGCCTTGCTGCTGTTTACCCATATCGGGGTGAAAAAAGATATCGAAACCTTGACGCGGGAACTGAAAAAGACCGCCGGGGAGCCAAAAAACCCGGCCATCCCATTATCCAAGACGACACCGCCCGTGACAGGAAAGAAACCGACGTCGGGCAACACCAAGAGCAAAACCAAGACAACCGCGGCGAAGGCGAAGACTTCCCGCTAACCGAATGCACCCCGCGTGCCCGGCGGCACGGCATCACAGTTCTGTGTTGAGGGCATTGTTATGCCGTTCACCGCCGTTTTTCTTTCAGAAAGGGGAAATGATGAGCTTAGTGGCCACCAAACAAACTCACCCGATGTCATCGCCTGCGGATATCAATGACGGTGGTGCTGAGGTGAGATCCGGGGATTTTTGGCCGGTGATAAAGCTGGCTGACCTGCGCAATGCCATGCGTCTTAATGGAGCAGTCACAACCGACCGCTTGATGCACATGGCCACCGAGTCGGTGCTGTCCGTCAACCAACAGTTGGCCACATGGCAGCAGGTACAGGAACAACACGGCGTTACATCGCTGGATACCGTGCCTTCGCCGGCTATCAATGACACCACGGCGCAGGTGTTCCGCTATCGCCATGCGGTGTACAGCTTCACCAAGGCCATGCTGATTGAAAACTACCGCGACATTGACACCACGCGTGACGGGGAAAAACACGCCGAGGCACTGAGTACACAAATTGATGACCTGCGGCGGGATGGGCAAAACGCCATCCGGGATATTTTGGGTCAGCATCGCATGATAGCGGAGTTGGTCTAATGCGGATCAGGGCATTTCAGGGGGATACGGTGGATTTGCTGTGCTGGCGTCACTATGGCCGCACGCAGGGCGTGGTAGAGCAGGTGCTCGACGCCAACCCCGGCCTCTGCCTGAGCACCCAACTGGCCGCCGGACAATGGGTCGTGCTGCCGGACATCACCCCACCGCCCCGTCAGGACATCATTCAATTATGGGACTGACACGGACAATGAAAGAGCAACCTGATTTATGGGTCGAGATGGTAAATGGCCTGAAGAACGCATGGCCACAGATTTCCGGCGCCGGACTGGCTGTCCTGATTTGCTATGGCCGGCTGATTTATGACGGCGTAGAGCGCCGCAACCGCTGGGTTGAACCGCTGTTGTGCGGGGCGCTGTCATGGGGCATCACCAGCGGGCTGGAAGTGTTCGGCATCCCCGGCACGGTCTCGCCGGCACTGGGGGGTGCCATTGGCTTTATCGGCGTGGAAAAACTGCGTGAATTCGCGGTACGCGCCATCAATAAACGTTTGGGAGACAAACCGCATGAGTAGAGGTATTCGCAACCATAATCCGGGCAATATTCGCCACAGGGATAAATGGCAGGGCTTGCGCGAGCGCCAGACTGATGAGGATTTTTGCCAGTTTATCGCGCCGGAGTGGGGCATTCGCGCCATGCTGAAAATTCTGCGCACTTACGAACGCAAGTATAGCGATAACACGATACGCCAGATGATTGCCCGCTGGGCACCGCCCAATGAAAACGACACCGAAGGTTATATTACCTACGTATGCGGGAAGGTGGGCGTATCCAGCAGTGCGGTGATTGATGTGGATAATCTGGCCACGATGCGCAAGCTGGTGAAAGCCATTATCCAGATGGAGAACGGCCAGCAACCTTATTCTGATGACATGATCACGCGGGCGTTTGACCTGCTATGACGTGGAAAGTAAAAGCAGTTGGGGTGATGGTGTGCGTTGCCTTGCTGGGCTGGGCAGTCCAAGGCTTCTATAGTGTGTATGTGGAAAACGGGCGGTTAATACAGGCCAATGCGACGTTGAAGCAGTCGTTGTCAGAACAAATCGCTCTTATCGCCCATCAGCAAGGGCAATTGCGGCATCTCGCTGAACAGGATGCCAAACGTATTCAGGAGTTAACGCATGCCAAATCTGAAATTGCGCGTTTGCATACCGCTTCTCTGGCTCATCCTGAGCGGGTGTACATCAAGGCCAAATGTCCCGTGCCTGAAACCACTGCCCCCGCCGGCATGGCTGATGCAGCCACCGCCCGACCTACTGACGCCGCTGTCCGAAATTATTGGTTACTCAGAGAGCGCATTGCCACCTCAGAGCACATGATGCAGGGGTTGCAGGACTATATCAAAACACAGTGCCGATAAGGTGAACCATGCTCAAGCCGAATTTATTGCGTGAAATGATTGTCAGTCATGAACCGTTCTTCAGACAAAACCCGGACAGGCTGGAAGTGTTTGTCACCAAGGGCAATCTGATTGCCACGGGAACAAAATCCGCTTCTTTTCTCTACCAATATCAACTGGAGGTGCTGGCGCTGGATTACCCGAATCCGCTCGACAATCTGAGTATTCCCATCCTGGCCTGGGCGCGGCGGCACCAACCTGATTTGTTGTTCAATGCTGACCGCCGCGAAAACGGCTTTCGCTTTGAAGTGGATTTACTCAATACCGACACCGCAGACATCCTGTTTACGTTGCCCGCCTCTGAGCGCGTGATTGTCAGTGCAGACGCTGGGCGATTGATTCCGACGCATATCGACGAACCACAGCAGGATTCGCCTTTACTGACCGCGTGGGATGTGTTGTTTATTGATGAGGGGATGGCATGAGTCAGGGCAGTCTGTTGTTATCGCTGGAAAATGAATTACAGCGCCTGTTGTCCACGACCACGCCCGGTTATCGCAGCCGGCTCGCCCGTCAGTTGGCCACGGCTATCCGGGCTGACCAGCAAAAGCGCATCCGCAGTCAGAAAAATGTGGATGGTTCCGGCTATGAACCCCGCCGCCGCCGTGTCCTGCGCTCCCAGCGGGGAATTCGTTTTATCTACCGGGGGCGTGTTCGTCACTTAAAAAACTGGCGGGCAACCCGTGGCCGCCGGGGACGCATGATAACCGGCTTTGATGAAGACCGCGGCGCGGTGCGGTCGTTCTGGCGCAGCGAGATTGATCGCTATCTGGAGATTGACCACAGCGAAACCCGTAAAACCACGACCCGGCGTGACCCGATGTTCCCGCGTCTGAGAACGGCCCGACTCCTAAAAATGCGTACATCGGCAGATTCGGCCGTCGTGGGGTTTCAGGGAAAGGCCGCCGCCATTGCCCGGCAGCATCAGTATGGACTGGAAGGCAGCATTAATGCACTGGCGCGGACACGCTACCCGCAACGCGAATTGCTGGGGCTGAGTGAACACGAAAAATTAAAACTGATTGAACTGATTTATCACGATTTGACGGAGGCATGATGACACTGGCCGAACTTTACCGATTACTGATGAATGTCGTGCGTGTGGGCACGGTATCCGCCGTTGACCTGCAAAACCAGCGTTGCCGCGTGCACATCAGTGGTTTGCAGACCGACTGGCTACGCTGGACAGCCCAACGTGCCGGCACGTCCCGTTCATGGTGGGCGCCCAGTTCGGGGGAGCAGGTCGTGGTGTTGGCCATCGGCGGCGAACTGACCACCGCGTTTGTGGCAGGCGCCTTGTATTCTGCCGCCCATGCGGCCCCGTCAGCCTCGGCGGAGGCGGTACACCTGACCTTTCCTGATGGGGCGGTGATGGAGTATGAACCGCAAACCAGTGCGTTAACCGTCACGGGTATTAACACCGCGACCGTGAATGCCGCGGTGTCGGTGCATGTCACGGCGCCTGAAATTACCTGCACGGCCAGCCAACAAATTACGTTGGATACACCGACCGTGATCTGTACCAACCACCTGACAACCGGCAGTCTCGAAGTGAAAAAAGGCGGCACGATGCAGGGCACGGTCACCCATACCGGCGGGGCGTTCAGCTCCAACGGTGTTATCGTCGATAGCCATCGCCATAGCGGCGTGCGCAGCGGGGACAGCACCACAGGAGGGCCGGTATCATGAATTATCTCGGTATGGACAGCCACACCGGCCGTGCCCTGTCAGACAGCGAGCATATTCGCCAGAGTATCGCGGATATTCTGATGACGCCGATAGGGTCACGGGTAATGCGCCGGGAATACGGCTCCCTGCTACCGAATCTGATTGACCAACCGCAAAATCCCGCGCTGCGACTCAAAATCATGAGTGCCTGCTATATGGCCTTGTTGCGCTGGGAGCCGCGCATCCGCTTGCAGAACATCCGCTATCAGCATGCAGAGCAAGGGGCGCTGTCCGTCGAAATCAGCGGGGTGAATGTGCAGAACGATACGCCACTCTCCCTGTCCATTCCGGTGAGGTGACACCATGCCGACGATTGACTTAAGCCAGTTGCCGCCGCCGGATGTTATCGAGCCACTGGACTTTGAAATCCTGTTTGCCGAGCGCAAAGCGGCGTTGATTGCGCTTTATCCGCCGGCTCAACGCGACGCGATAACCCGCACGTTGGCGTTGGAATCGGAACCCATCACCAAATTGTTACAGGAAAACGCCTACCGCGAACTGCTGTTGCGCCAGCGCATCAATGAGGCGGCGCGGGCGGCGATGGTCGCCTTTGCCCAAGGTCCCGATCTCGATCAGTTGGGTGCCAACAACAATGTCAGCCGGTTAGTATTGCAGCCAGCCGATAATCAGGCGGTGCCCCCTGTCCCCGCTGTACTGGAAAACGATGCCGATTTTCGGGTCCGTATCCCACAGGCATTTGAGGGCTTAAGCGTGGCGGGACCCGTGGCGTCCTATGAATACCATGCCCTCAGTGCTGACGGCCGGGTCGCCGATGCGTCAGTCATCAGCCCGGCACCGGCGTATGTCACGGTCAGTATTTTATCCCGTGACGGGAACGGCGCGGCCAGTGAGGAATTGATTAAGGTGGTGAGCCGTGCTCTGAATGATGAGGACGTGCGCCCCGTGGCGGATCGCCTGACTGTGCAGTCGGCTAAAATTGTCGATTACGCCATTGACGCGGTGCTGTACCTCTACCCGACGCCGGAATATGAACCCATTTTGCAGGATGCCAACGCCCGGCTGGCACGCTACACCGCTGCTCAGCACCGACTTGGCCGCGATATCGTGCGCAGTGCGATTTTTGCCGCCCTGCATGTGCCCGGCGTCCAGCGAGTGGAACTGAAAAAGCCCGCGAAAGACCTCATTCTGAGCAAGACACAAGCCAGCTTTTGCACCCATGCGCAGGTGACGATGGGAGGCTCGGATGAATAACCGCCTGTTACCGGTCGGTTCGTCGCCGCTGGAAGTGGCCGCCGCAGAAGCCCTGTCGACGTTGGCGACCATTCCCGTGCCTATCCGCGACCTGTGGCACCCTGACCGTTGTCCGGTGCGGTTGCTGCCCTATCTGGCGTGGGCCTGGTCGGTTGACCGCTGGGACATGAATTGGTCGGGAAGCACCAAACGCGAGGCCATCAAGGTGGCGATGTTCGTACACAAGCACAAGGGCACTATAGGCGCTATCCGTCGTGTGGTTGAGCCATTCGGTTACCTAATCCGTGTCACGGAATGGTGGCAGAACCAAGACCCGCCCGGCACTTTCCGGTTGGATATCGGCGTGATGGAAACCGGCATTACCCAAGAAACCTACTTTGAACTGGAACGGCTGATTTTTGACGCCAAGCCCGCATCACGCCATCTGATAGGCATGTCGATTCAACTGGAAACGGGCGGCTCGGCCTATTGCGCCGTCACCAGCTATGACGGGGATGTGTTGACCGTTTACCCCTATTTACCGCAAGCAATCACCGTATCCGGCGCTGATATCGTCGGTGCAGCGGTGCATGTGATTGATGAAATGAGGATTAATGCATGACAACGAAATACTTTGCTCTGCTCACCCGACTGGGAGCGGACAAACTGGCCAATGCCGCCGCATTGGGCACGAAATTGAATATCACCCACATGGCCGTGGGGGATGGCGGCGGGACATTGCCGACCCCAGACACCACGCAAACCAGACTGGTGAACGAACGCCGTCGTGCCGCCATTAACGTCTTGAGCGTTGACCCCAAGAACACCCACCAGATTATCGCCGAGCAGGTGATACCGGAAAGCGAAGGCGGTTGGTGGATACGGGAAATTGGCCTGTTTGACAAGGACGGCATATTGATTGCGGTGGGCAACTGTGCGGAGACCTACAAGCCGCAGTTACAGGAAGGCTCCGGCCGCACGCAAACTATTCGCATGGTACTGATAGTCAGCCATACCGAGGCGGTGACGCTGAAAATCGACCCCTCCGTGGTATTGGCCACGCGGGAGTATGCCGATGCGGTGGTCAAGAATGCCATCAATGAGCACGAGAAAAGCCGCCGCCATCCTGATGCCACATTGAGAGAAAAAGGCTTTGTGGTGTTAAGCAACGCCGTGGACAGTAACAGTGAAACGCAGGCCGCCACACCGAAAGCCGTGAAAGCAGCTTATGACGTTGCTAATGCCGCGAATAATAATGCCAATGGGCGCGTTCCGGCAGGGCGTAAGGTGAACGGCAAGGCGCTGCATGCGGATATTTCACTGAATGCCGGTGATGTGGGTGCGTATAACAAAGGCGAAACTGATGCGCGGGTCAATGAAGCGAAAAACTTAGCAAATGCTCGTCTGGAGAAAAGCAAAAATGGGGCGGATATTCCAAACAAAGATGTGTTTGTGAAAAATCTTGGTTTAGGGGAAGGTTCAGCGTTGCCGGTTGGTGTGCCTGTTCCGTGGCCGTTAGAAATTCCCCCGACCGGATGGCTCAAATGTAACGGTTCGACATTCGATAGGGAAAAATATCCGAAACTAACCCTAGCCTATCCATCAGGAGTATTGCCCGATTTGCGTGGTGAGTTTATTCGTGGATGGAGTGAGAAACGAAATGTTGATAGGGGGAGAATGCTTCTTTCATCACAGGACGATTCATTTAAGGCGCATGATCATTTTTTTAGTCATTCATGGGCTGCAACTGGACTTGACCCTACAGGCGGGAGGCATCCTGTTGGTGCGGATGCAGGTGGCTATTTAGCAAATATAGCTATCACAACTGAATATTCAGGGGGTCCTGAAACTCGTCCGCGAAACATCGCGTTTAATTATATTGTGAGGGCTGCATAATGAACAGTGCTGTTTTAGGTCAGAATAATATTGCGTCCATTGCAGGAGTGATTACTGTTTATAACTACGCTGAGGTCACCGGAGAGTATTTATCCGCTACAGTGGAATATCTGGCGGTTGGTGTAGGCATTCCGGCACATTCATGTACAGATGAACCGCCCGCAGCCAGTGCAGGAATGGCGATTTTCCGTACTGGCGATAATTTGGCGTGGGAGCATGTCCCCGATCATCGCGGCAAAACAGCGCATCATACCGGAACACAGCAGGTACTGACGATTGACTATATCGGCGAATTAAAGCCAGAACATACACGATTGGCACCTAAAACCCAATTTGATAAATGGAATGGTAAGCGGTGGGTAACAGATGCCGCGAAACAACAAGAATATGAGGTACAACAAGCAGAAAATAAACGCCAATCATTCCTGCACGCAACAGAACAGCGGATCGTAATGTTGGAACGTAAAAAACGATTGGAGATGGCAACGGAGCGGGACATTGCATTATTGCGGAAGTGGGAGTTTTACAGCGTCAAATTGTCAGATGTAAACTGTTCAGCAGCGCCAGATATTGACTGGCCTAAAGCACCAGAGTGATTATCAGGGGCATAAGCCCCTTTCATTATTTCGGTTGTTCAGGCCATAGAATATTCACGCATCAATAAATAACCAAAACAACGAATTATATTGAGTTGCATTAATTTGATTTGATTGAATTACGGCCACATTTAGCGGAAGGAATAATCTAAAATCGGGCTATTTCAGCGCCAATTTTGCCAGTCCCAGCACATCATCCGCCGTCACTGCGTGCAACCCCTCCCGGATATCTTCACTCACCCGCTTCAGCGACACGGTAAACTCAATGCGTCGCGCCTTACCATCGGCAAAAAATTCGGTGCGGTTTTCAGTCAGGCTGTCGATAACAAACATACCGTAAATCATGCCGGTGCCTTCAATCAATGGCCACGGTTTGGCGGAAAAGGCCATTGTGCGCAGGACTTCCAGCGAGATATCGCCGCCGGTGATTTCAGGGTACAGCATCCCGTTTAAGGTGATGCTGTCTTCGCCGGGGCCAATGTATTGCCATTTGGCCGATTTGCCTATCCGGTCATTCTTCACGTGCCGCCAGTCCATGTTGCGGTTCATTGACTGGTATGGCGTGGTATTGAGCATAAAAACAAACAGGCCATAAATCATCATCATGGTATTAATCCTCATCGTACAAACTGGAACGGCGGCGCACGCCTTTTTGCCGCATGATTTTTTCAATTTCTGTTCTGATCCTGTTCGCAAGGGAATGCTCATCTTTCATATCAACCCCGTGAAAATGCAGGTTAATGGTGTAGCGGTCGTCATGGGCTTTGGGGCTGTTGCCCATATCCGCGGGTGTAATGGGGATCGGGATGCCGCTTAAAGCCGGTTGTAACGGCTGCAATTTTTCCGTCAGCCGGCTTAACAATGACGGTTGCTGTAGTCGGGGTTCCTGATAAGCACCGTCAATGGCGATCACCGGCGGGCGGTTTTTAAAGACAATCTCACCCAGTCTATTGGGATCAGTCGATGTGGCGGCCTGACCAGCAGCAACCACCGAGCCTGACTCGTTTTTGCCTTTTTTCTTGTTTTCGTTCGGATCGTAAACCAGCGGGCCAAATGAGGGGGTATCCGCAGCAGGCGGCGTGACTGCCGGTTTTTTCTCGGCGGCCTTGTCACCGGCCTGCGTGATGGCATTGTCCGGTGGTGTGGGTGTCCATTCCTGCTTAATCATCTTTTGGGTTTTGTCATCCCAGACCCACTTGACCGACTTTTGGACTTCGGGCAGGTTAACCGGCCCCATTGCATTGGCGGCGTCAACGGCGGCTTGGGTGGCATCGGGGATCATGCCCAGTTTTTCGAGCAACCAGCCCACACCTTTTGCTACGGCTGCAATCACATCCACTACCCCGGCAATGGCCTTGCCGACTAACCGCCCGAATGTCTGGCCCGCTTCAGTAGCGGCTTTCAGGCTTTCCGACGAGGTATTGACCGGCTCAAACAGGGCGGTGACCCACTCCCAGACCTTTTTGATGGCGTTGCCGATGGCGTCAAAAATCGGGGCGAATGGCGCAAATGCCGCCGCGAGGGTGTCACGCACGGGCGCGATGGCTTCCATTAACCCACTGAAAAAGCCCGAAAACCACGCCTTGATGGGTTCCCAGTATTTCCAGATGAGCAGAGCCGCGGCGACAATCGCGATGACGAGTAACCCTACTGGGCTAAGTAACAGTGAAAAACCACCCATCATCGTGGTAAGGCCAACGCGTACCACATTGATTAGTGTCCCAAAGCCGCCAGTTGCCAGCCCTTTTAACCCATTACCTAACATAAGTAATGCGGTCATCGGTTGCGTGAAAACCATCAATAAACCCCGCCCTGCGGCCATTCCCCCTTTTCTTAATGCAGCCCATCCCCCGGTGGCTAATCCTTTTATCTGGTTGCCAAGATTGAGAATGGCTGTGCCTGCACTGCGAAAAATCGGTTTCCAACCGTTCACACTCCGGCTGACACCACCGAGGGAAGGCAGTAATCTTCGTAATCCGCCGGACAACCGCCCCAGTGAGGGAAATAAAGCCGTCAGCCCACCGCCCCGGGTCAGCATAAACAGACTGAGCCGGAGCGCGGCAAACGGCACAATCACCGCCGCCGCAGCCAATGCCAGTGCACCGAGTGCGGTCACAGCAATGCCGATAGCGGCCGCCCCCAGGGCCAGTGTCTTCGTCAGTTCTTTATTTTTATTTGCCCATTCCGTGGCCCGGCGTATCATGCCGGTGATACTCTGGGTGACCGAACGCAATACGGGATCAACCTGTTCCTTGATTTCTATCCTTAACCCCTCCCAGGCTGAGGCCAAGCTTTTTAAGTCACCATCCCAGCTATCAGCGTTGGTGTCCGCAATTTTTTTCGCAAGATCGTTGGCATTGTCATTGTTGGTTTTTTTCTCGGCGTATTTGCCGTTCAGCATGCCGTCCAGCAAGCCACTCATGGCAATCATGGCTTCTTCGCCAAAAATGTCCTTCTTCAGCCGAATCTGGCTGGCCGAATCGTATTTACGCAGACTGACCGCCATATCCTTCAGGATTTCGTCGGCATCTCTGAGTTCGCCATTGGCTTTTTTTACCTTGACACCCAATGCGGCCATCGCGTCCAGCGCTGCGCCCGTGGGGGCCACCATGCGGGACATTCCGCCCCGGAACGCCGTGCCCGCCACACTGCCGCTTAGGCCGTTATCGGCCATGACACCCAGCATAGCCGCCGTACTTTCCAGACTGACCCCTAACAGGGATGACATGGGGCCGGCTTCTTTCATCGCCTCGCTCAGTTCTCGCAGGTTGGTTGTCGCACCGGTAAAGCTGGCGGTCAGGACATCGGATACCCTGTCCATCTGATCGGGGTTGAGTTTGAACTGGGATAAAATTTTTGCGCCCATATCGGCGGATTCGCCTAAATCGACTTCACCCGCCAGCGCCATATTCAGAATGCCCGGCAAGGCCGCCTTGATAGAGTCAGGAGTAAAGCCGGCCGTGGCCAGAAACTTTTGCCCCATTGCGGCATCCGTTGCCGTGAATGAGGTTGAGGCGCCGAGTTCTTTTGCCTGCTCACGCAGCATAGCGTATTGCGGGTTATTTTTATCCAGATTGGTAAGTGCGCGCACATTGGCCATGCGGGCATCAAAATCGCGCCCCGGTGCAATAAAACGCGACATGCCATACATGGACGCTGCACCCGCTCCCGCTGCTGCCGCCCCGGCTGTCGCCAGCTTACCGCGCGTCTCTCTGGCGGCGGTGTAACGTGCCTGGGCAGCCGTGACCGCCGTTAATCGCCGTTGCTGTTCCGCCAGTTGCCGGTTATAGGCTTCCGTGCGTCGGGTAACCTGTCCTGTGACGTCACTGCTGTTACGGGCTGAAATGCCGTGGCGGTATAACTCTGCGGTCACACTGTTTAAACGTTGTTGTTCGTTTTTCAGCGTGCGGCCATAGCGATCCCGTTCCTGCCGGGCAGCCAGTAAGACCCGGCGCTGCTCTTCCGTCTGTTCTCTGAAACGAGGAAATTCAGCGGCCAGCGCTTTCACTTTGGCTTTGGCCTCTTCGTAACTCTCGCTGCTCTTTTTAACGGCGTCGGAGAGTCGCTCAAAGGTGCGTGCCTGACTTTGCAGATTGCGGGCGGTGTTCTGGGTATTTTTGATTTGGGAGGATAGCCCCGCCGCCGCCCGGCTGGCGGCATTCAGGGGGCCGGAGAGTCGGTTTGCCGCGCTCAGCGAAACCCGAATATTCAAGTTACGATCGGTCATGATTCGTGTCCGTTACGGGCCGCCGCGCGTTCGTGCCATTTCAGTAATTCGCTGACCGTCATGCCATCGCACTCTGACGGCGACCAGTGAAAGACGGTGGCAATATCGGCAATAATATCGTCAGTATCGACCGCCGGGCAGGGAATTAACTGTCGGCCGGTTCGTTCGTCTCGCTGGCTGGCGAGGTGGGCGCTAAAAAATCTGCAATCGCCGCGGCCAGTTGCGTGAAATCCTGAATGGGCATCGTCGCGACATCGGCTTCACTGAGGCGTGGATGCGTCACCCTCGGCAGCAACGTGATCAGCGAGTTCACATCACTGGTCATCACATCGAACAGTTTCAGGCCGCGCAATGCCCCGACCTGACGCATGGTTTCGGTGATCTCCACTTCGCTGAGCGTGCTGCCGTTTGCCAGTTTCAGCGGTTCAGAAAAAATAACTTTTTTTGACATAATCTTCTCCGGTGGGCGGGCGATGCCCCGCCATCCTGTTAATGGCCAATATTGGCGCGGTGTTTTTCCAGTAAATCCTGACCGTTGACCCGCCAGACTAAGTTGAGCATATCCACTTCGTGCAGCTCTTCATTGTTCAGCGTGATCTTGCAGTAGGTATTTTTCAGCGTGTACTTGTGCTGGGTATTTTCCCCGGCTTTGGCACTGCCCCAGTCGACTTCGGTAAACCGGCCGCGGGTCTGGATCTCACACGCGACCGCTTCCCCGGTGGCGTCGTCATAGTACGAACCGGCAAAGCGCAGTTGCAGGCTGTCAATGGTGCCGCCCCAGGTTTTCAGCAGATTCGCTTCCAGTCCGCCCATGGTCACTTCCATATCCAGTGCGCCGCCATCCATCCCCATCAGAACGGCAACCGATCCGGGCATTCCTGCCCCCTGATAATCTTCGGTCTTGAGGGTGAGCTTTGGCGTCGTCACCTCCTCGACCTGTCCGAGATACGTTTGGCCATCAATATAGACGTCAAACATAAAGAGTTTTTTCGGCATCCCCATGCGGATATCCCCTTAGCCTAGCTGATCGAAAACAGCAAAATATTCATCGGTAAACGTCTGCACCAGTTGCAGGTTTTCCAGTGGCGGTACGGGCGTGTACTTGTAGCGGATTAACGCCGTACCATCGCGCAAATTTTCTTTCGGGTTATCTGCCGGGTCATACCAGCAGTCAAAACCCAGCAATTTCCCTTCCGTCACCAATTGCGCCCCTTTGCGGTTGATGCCATCCACCACATCTTTCACCAATGACGGTGTCAGTGTTTTGTCAATATAGGAAAAATGCGCTTCGGCGATCATGTCCGCCAGTATCTGGGCAGTGCGGGTGTATACCTCAAAGAAATAGGTTTCGGCATCACAGGTACGGTTGCCCCAGAAGCGGAAGCCGTCACGCTTAATCAGTGTGGTCACCCCTTTGCTGTTCAGGTCGTCGGCGTCAGTGTCTGTGCCCTGCAATGTCCAGTAGATATCCGCAGAGATACCGAGCACGCCATTGACCGGCACGTTGGACAGCGATTTGTGCCAGCCCTGATCAGCATCAATACGGGCACGCAGACCCAGCGCAAAGGCGGTCGCCGGCACGGTTTCATTCTGCCCTGACTGACTGTTGTAGGTGATGAAATCCGGGTAAATGATCATCACTTCACGCTGACTAAAGTTTTCGCGGTACTTCTTCACTGCCGCCAGTGTCCTGCAGCCGTAGGCGCTGATATAGGCAAAGGCGCGCAGCTTTTCGGCAAAAATCGCCAGTTGCAGGGCGACGGGCTGGGTATCCAGTTGCGGCACGGCCAGAATGCGCGGGTGCTCGCCAATATTCGATTCGGCCGCCAGCAGGGCATAGAGTCCGGTATAGCGGCCCTGTTCATTGACTCCGCCAATAATCAGCTGATCTTGTGTCAGTTTGGTGTCGCCGTCGGCCAGGTTGGCCGCATCAGCTACGCGAATGACAATCACTTTTGGGCTGCACTGGTCAGAAATGGCCTTGAGTGTGGTGTACAGCGTGCCGGTTTTGCCTGCCTTGCCAATCACGCGGTTGATACGGGTCACCAATACCGGCGTATCCAGCGGGAACGCCTCAGCATCAGCATCATCAGCCGTACACACCACACCAATCACCGACGTGTCAAGGTCGCGGATCAGCGTGCTGAGCTGGGTGGTTTCCCTGACCGAGACGCCATGATGAAATGACATAAAATTTACCTCATCGGGTTTGTGATGGGGTTATGTTGCGCCGCCTGGCGTTGAGAATCACGCAATGCCGCCTGTCACCGACCCGCGACACCGAACGGGCGTTGTCTGCGCGCCCGCGCAGGGCAATCATGGGGCACACTTTCAACAGACAGGCACACCATGAGCCCCATTGACATACTGACCAGCACGGATTATGTGAAAATCCCGGCGTTTGACCTGCAAATAGGCGGACGCCAAATCACCGCCCTCAATGACCGGCTGATATCCCTGTCCCTGACTGACAACCGCGGCTTTGAAGCGGACACACTGGAACTGGTGATCGACGATACGGACGGCAAGATTGACCTGCCGCCCCGTGGGGCGAAAATCGTGGTCAGGCTGGGCTGGCAGGGCGAGCCGCTGATTGAAAAGGGGCTGTTTGTCGTGGATGAAATCAGCCACAATGGCCCGCCGGATCGGTTGGAAATCACCGCCCGCAGTGCCGATTTTCGGGAAGAGTTCAACATTAAGCGTGAATACAGTTGGCACGATGTCACCGTCGGGGATGTGGTCAGCGCCATTGCCGGGCGTTACAACCTGCAACCCGCCGTAAGCCGCCCGTTGATGGACATTGAAATTGACCATGCCGACCAGACGAATGAAAGTGACATCAGTTTTTTGTCCCGCATGGCGGAAATGTTGGGTGCCATCGCAACGATTAAAAATGGCCGGTTGCTGTTTCTCATTCCGGGGCGTGGGGTGTCACAAAGCGGCCAGCCCTTGCCCGTGATTACCCTGACCCGCGACAGTGGCGACCGTCATAGTTTCCGGGTCGCTGATCGCGCCGCCTACACGGGGGTCAAGGCGTACTGGTTGGATCTGAACTTTGGCAAGCAACCCGCAACCACAATGAAACGCCGGCGGAAAAAACCGAAACAGAAACAGGAAAAATCCAGCCGCCGTGAAGGGGAATATCTGGAAGGGGCGGACGGGAACGTCTATGTGATGCGCCAGACCTTCAAAACCGAGCAAGCGGCACGACGGGCAGCGGCGGCCAAATGGGCAAAGCTTCAGCGCGGCGCGGCGGAATTTTCCATTACGCTGGCACGGGGACGGGCTGATCTCTATCCGGATCTGACTGCTACCGTTACCGGATTCAAAACCGCCATAGATAACCATCAATGGACGATAACGCGGGTGATCCATAACGTGGGGGACAGTGGCTTTACTACTCAGTTAGAGCTGGAATTAAAAATTAAGGATACCGACATGACAGAAAGTGACCAATAACAAGCACTAATGCGTTATAATCCCGGCAGGCACACCCCAATGATGAGGGTTATTCATGGCGTTTATCTGTCCCCAATGCGGCGCTGTGGCAAAGACGCGTACCAGTGAAATGATGAGTGAAGAGACGCGGCGCAGTTATCACCAATGTCAAAATATCCTGTGCGGCTGTACGTTTACCACCATTACCACCCTTGAACGGTTTTTGACACGCCCCAAACCCCAGCCGTTACCGGCTGATTTTACCGTCCCGAAACTGGCGTTCCCGGCCAGCCATTACGGTGATGAACAAATCGGTTTTGGATTCTGATTGAAGACGATAAAAACAATCCCCAGATCAAAGTCTGGGAGTTGTTTTTAGACTATCGATTCATGTGGGAAGTGAAGATATGAGTGTGGGAAGCAATGACAATACCAACCATATCATCCATTGCTTTGCCTAACTCTTCACATGATGAGCGCGGATTTTCAAAAGCAAAACCAATGTAACTATGTTTATTCAGTACACGAACCTCTTTTATTTCCTTCAAATATGATGTGTTTTTGTCATCAAGCCAGAGTGGACCACATATTGCATTCTTAACTACTGAATGATAGATGTCAGTAGTTACCTGATTTGATTTCATCGTTAGCGTAATGATACCGCCCTTATCGCTGATTTTGAGTGGTTGGTATGATTTCATGTACTTTTGCAGAACTGACTGGGTTGTTGATTGTGCAAAAACACCGAATGAGACCAGCAACAATAGTGCGAAGATATATTTTTTCATTAAACTTTTCCTTTGATTTTTTATAAGCAAGAACTGGGGCTTATTCTCAGACTGATGGTACAAATAGTTTATTGTTCAGGCATTAATTCTATAATCTCTCCCGTTTTTATATCTACTTTAGCAGTGAGAGATTGCTTGACCCTTGCCCCATAAAGATTAGTTCCACTGAATGTTGTTTTGATTATTGCGTAGAGTTTGTTATCTGATGTCCGTACCCGCCGCGTCGTTGTAGTATGATGTTTATATGTAGATTCATCATGCATATTTTCTTTGATGATTTTCTCCAGTGGACGGTATGAGCCATCCCATGAACTAAAATTAGATCTGTAATTATCAAAGTTAATGTATTTTGCGAAGGAAGATGGGTTCTTACTGTAATCTGCATAACACCACTCCAAAACTTCACCTAACTTTAACTCATCTGATTTTGTATACGACATCTCGCTTAGGCAATTATAGAAGTTGTTTACTTCTGCATTTGTTATATAAAGGGCTTTATATGATTTATAGTTTGAGACAATTTTTTCTCTATCATGTTTAGCTTCATTCCGATACTCTTTCAGTGTCATATCTGCGTATTTGAATGGCTTGGGGGCTGGCGCTGCCACCGTTTTGACGGTAGTTTCTTTGGTGGAAGAATCTTTCTTATCGTCTCCACTGACAAAATAATAGATGGTTGCCCCAATCGCGACGAGTGCAGCTAAACCTAACAAAGCATCTAGGGTTGTTGCACCGGGATATTTCTCTCCGCAGTGAGAGCATACTTTTTCATCCTTTGAAACCTCTTTCTTACATTTCCAGCAACTTACTATTTTCATGAGATTACTCTCTATCTAATTTAATTATTCATTTCATTAAAATTCACTATTGAGTGAGCATAGACAAATATTACATATTCTAATCATTGAACAAGTTTTACATAACCTAGATGTGAAACCGATCTAGTTGTTTGATGGTGGTGAAATAAGAAAGCCCTTCACAAATAGAAGGGCTTTAGCTAGAGGTTTCAGTTATAAAGTGGATGAGATGTGGATGTTTTTTACAAAATCCCTTTGTAATCAATACATAACATCTTAAAAAGTCCCAGCAGTATGTGGGCTAATATTATAAATGGCAAATGTTGCCAGAAAATGAAAGTTGTTTGGGCTATTGCGCTACCTGTTTTTCCAATCGCTTTTCGATAGCATCCATTAACATACCCGTTACTGAAACTTCCGGGAATGCCGCTTCTATTTCACGTACACAAGTCGGGCTGGTGACATTGATTTCAGTTAAACGATCACCAATGATGTCGAGTCCGACAAAGATTAATCCTTTCTCTTTTAATACCGGAGCAACTGCACGGGCTATTGCCCAATCACTTTCTGATAATGGGCGGGCTTCTCCACGTCCACCTGCTGCAAGGTTGCCACGAGTTTCTCCCTGAGCCGGAATACGGGCGAGGCAATAAGGTACAGGTTCGCCATCAACAACCAACACACGTTTATCCCCATCCTTAATTGCTGGCAGGAAATTTTGTGCCATGCAATAACGGCTGCCATGTTCCGTCAAGGTTTCAATAATAACGCCTACATTGGCGTCATCTTGCTTCAGGCGAAAGATGGAAGCGCCTCCCATTCCATCCAATGGCTTAAAGATAACATCACCATGTTTTTGATGGAATTCGCGTAAATTTTTTGCATTGCGAGTGACTAATGTATCGGGTGTTAATTCCGGGAACCAGGCTGTAAATAATTTTTCGTTACAGTCACGCAGGCTCTGGGGCTTGTTGACTATCAGGCTACCTTTGATTTCTGCTCTTTCCAGAATATAAGTCGCATAAATATATTCAGTATCAAAAGGTGGATCTTTGCGCATCAGAATAACGTGCAAAGTATCAAGGGCTATCTCTTGTTCACTGCCAAATTGGTACCATTGTTGTGGATTTTGTTCCACTGTGAGCAAACGAGTACGGGCACGGGCTTCGCCTTGATGCAGGTAGAGATCATTCATCTCCATATAATGGATTTCCCATCCGCGTTTTTGTGCTTCCAGCAGCATGGCAAAACTAGTGTCTTTTTTAATGTTGATGGATGAAATCGGGTCCATCACTATACCGAGCTTGATCATTTTTTCTCCTTAACCCAGATCACCAAAACGGACTTGCAGGGCAGTAATTGCGGTAAGTGCCGTAGTTTCCGTCCTCAGAACACGAGGCCCTAACAGAATATCAGTAAATTGATATTTTGCTGTCATTTCTATTTCTTCAGCGGATAATCCCCCTTCCGGCCCAATCAGCAGTCGTACTTTTTCCACAGGTAGTGGAAGGGTATTGATGCTTTGGCTGGCGCGGGGATGCAGGTTTAATTTTAGGCTGCCATCATTTTCCTTGCACCATGCTTCAAGTGACATAACAGGGCGGATTTCAGGAATACGGTTACGCCCGCACTGTTCACAGGCAGAAATAGCAATTTTTTTCCATTGCTGTAATTTTTTTTCTAATCTTTCCGCATCCAGTTTTACCCCGCAGCGCTCAGAAAGTAATGGTGTGATTGTACTGACACCTAATTCCACGGATTTTTGGATTGTGAATTCCATTTTTTCACCGCGGGACATAACTTGCCCTAAATGCAGATTCAGTGGTGATTCATGATCAGACAATTTGCCATTAAGAATGCGTACTTTGACCGCTTTTTTACTGGCTTCAGTAATCTCTGCATTAAAAATCTGATTGCTGCCATCAAAAAGTTGTAATTCCTGCCCATGACTCATTCTGAGTACGCGCCCGACGTGATTGGCAGCATCATCACTCAGATAGGTTTCAATTCCTACTGAAAGCGGTTCAGGGTGATAAATGCGGGGAGTTCGCATATTTCTTCTTTCCTTCTTTTTTCCGGAAGTATCCGGTATGGCGTAAATTGCCATATGACAAAGTTGATTCACCGCCATGATAAATGAGCGCTGTTTGCATGATCAAGTTATCTCTCGGTCTCTGGGATACAAGATAGCCTCTTGCGAGCCGGTTCGCATATTTATTTTGTACTGACTGTTTTAACTAAATTTTTATTGTCAAAGTTTGAATGAAGAGATTAATATTATTCCTGTTCTGATTGAGGTCAGAAAATAAGGGAAAAATATCATGACATGGATGTCATTTGAAAATCACAGGTTCTTAAATTAAATATAAATAAAAGGATGGTTTATTATTTTAATAGATGTTGATTATATGGTAATTATGTTTTTCTGTAGTACCTTGCTCTTATTATCTGTTATCGATATTAAAACATATCTCTTGCCAGATATTATCACGTTACCTTTATTATGGCTTGGGCTTTTATTTAATATCGAAAGTAATTGGATTCCGATCAAGAGTGCAATATACGGCGCCATATCAGGGTATTTATTTCTGTGGTTTTTGTATTGGTTATGTTGGTCTTTTTTAAAGAAAGAGGGGATTGGTTATGGTGATTTAAAGCTGACAGCGGCTATTGGTGCATGGCTTGGGGTAGAAATGATACCAATACTGATGCTGATGGCTTCATTATCTGGATTATTTGGTTTTATGATTATCAGATTGAAAAGAAAATCCTACCCTGATTTTATGGCGTTTGGGCCTTATTTATGTTTATCCGCAATAGTTCTAGTAGGGCTTTACTTAAATAATAACATTGATATTCAATAGATTTTTTGTGCCACAGTTTTTTGTGTCACAAATAGTGAACCAAATGCAAAAAATCTTTCTACAGGGAAATCTATTAAATTTGTTTAATGTTATTTAATATGAGCGTTATCTGATAATTAAATGAGAGCTATACCAATGGGTTTCAAGTTGCAGTTAACAAAGCAACAAGCTGCAAGGTATTACAGGCGGACGCTGCTCTGTGCAACGTCCGTTGGGATTTTCAACTTACTGAGGCCACTTCATTTCCCCTTTCAATACCTTGGCGCTCAGCTCAAGGCTGGATTCATCGGCAAGGTCAGGATAGTGCTTTTTCATAGCGGCAATCAGCGCATCGGAATCTTTTGCTTTCGGTAATTCTTTTTCCAATGTTGTCAGATAGTTTTGTGTGAAAGTCACAGAATCCAACTTCATGGATGAATTTCCTAAATAGTGGCTTGGCACAACAGTATCAGGTTTCAATTTATTGATACGTTCCAGTGTTTGCACCCAGTGTTGACGTGATTCTTTAGTTTGAGTATCCGCAGTCCAGACGTGGATATTGTCAGAAACAGCGATACCACCAACAACGGCTTTCAGTTTAGGTACCCAAACAAAAGTGCGATCTGGGGTTGCGCCGTCTAAGCCTTCAACAATCAGCTTTTCTCCATCGATAGTGAAAGCGTTTCCTTTCAATGGCTCAGGAACGATGATCTTTTTGGGGGCCTGATCGGCCAGAACGCCGCCCCAATAGGCTAGTTTGCCATCTTTGGTGTTGTTGATTGCTTTAATGGTTTCCGGAGATGCGATGACTTTAGCTTTAGGGAAAGCTTCTGTGATCACATCAAGCCCAAAGTAGAAATCAGGATCAGAGTGACTGATGTAGATCGTTGTTAATTCTTTGCCAGTTTGCTGAATCATTTTTACCAGTTCTTGAGCATCGTTTTTCCTGAATTGAGCATCGATCAGAACAACTTCATGATCGCCACTGATAATTTCAGAAGATACAGGGAAAATGCCTGCTTCACCTGGATTGTAGATATCTAATTTGAGATTGGCAGCCTGAGACAGTGATGCCATTCCCAGAGAAAGGGTCGCCGCAAGAGCGATATTTAATGTTGTTTTGCGAGCCATCGTTGAATTCCTATATCAAAATGCTTATCTGCTTGAGTGATATGTATGATAGGTTGCATTTTTCGATTTAAAAACCACAAAATCAGCAATTATTCGTTGCACATATCGAGCTAATTAGAGCGAAAAGTAGGTCGGGTAAAATGGATAGGATCATAGCAGCACAGGTCTTTGTTACGATTGTTGAGCGGGGAAGTTTAATTGCAGCGGCAGAGAATTTGGATATGTCGAGGGCAATGGTATCGCGCTATTTGGCAGAAATGGAAAAGTGGGCAGGAGTTCGTTTATTGCATCGCACGACACGTAAGATCAGTTTAACTTCGGTAGGTGAGAGTGCTTATCAGCGTAGCCTTAAACTGGTGGAATTAGCGGAAACAATGCCTGTACAACAATCTTCGGAAACACAAACCTTAAGGGGGCTGTTGCGTGTGAGTTGTTCTCAATCGTTGGGTATTAGTGCGTTATCAGTTGCCATTCCTGAATTTATGCGGATATATCCGCAAATTGTTGTCAATCTGCAAATTAACAATAAGGCTATTAACTTAATTGAGGAGCGTATTGATCTCGCGATTCGTATTACCAATAACTTGGAACCAAATCTGATTGCCCGACCATTATCAACCTGTCACTCGGTTGTTTGTGCCGCACCTTCTTATTTGGCAGGAAAATCTATTCCTCAAAATCCGACGGATTTAATATCGCATAATTGCCTGACTTATAACTTTTTTGGCAAAAGTTTATGGTTATTTGAAAAACAGCATGGGCAATATTCCGTTCCGGTCAGTGGAACATTAAGTGCCAATGAATCTACTGTGTTAATGGAAGCTGCTTTGCAGGGCGCAGGAATAGCAATGCAGCCTTACTATTCTGTTTCTCCCTATTTAATATCCGGGCAATTGGTTGAGTTATTGCCTGAGTATCAACCTCAGTCCATGGGGATTTATGGTATTTATACCAGCCGCCAGAATATGCCTGTGACTCTGCGGGCATTGTTGGATTTTCTGGTAGATTGGTTTGCCACATCACCTCACTGGCAGCAGTTGCAGTTAATGCTGAAAAGCTGAAACCAATTTTTCGTGAAATAGGGCGGTCTGTTGTTTTAAGTGCTGAATAAAACTTTCTACTGGTTCTGAAGATGGTCGATGTATAGGTTTAATTAAACTCACTGTGAATGGAATTTCGATACTGAATGGCCGGATGCAGATCCCTGAATTTTTATCTAAATAATCAAGGGCAGTGAGCGGGTTTACAATCGATACACCAATTCCTTCGTTGATCATGGCACAAATTGAGGCTGCGCTGTGAGTTTCCATTACCATCTTGCGATTGACATGGTGTTCAGTAAATATCGTATCAATGAGCTGTCTATAACTGTCAGTGATCGACAGACTGATAAAATTTTGTCCGTGAAAATCTTCAGGTGTCAGTTCTGATTTTTGGCTTAGTGTATGATTGTGGGGTAAGACACACACTTCATTTAAGGTTATCAATGTTTCTTGCTCAGTACCTGCGGGAGTTTGTAAGTGTTCGGTTAAGCCAATATCGTGACGTTGTGCCGAAAGCCATTCTTCCAATAGGGGGGATTCCTGAGGAGTAATGGTTAATTTTGCTTCAGGATAGCATTGAATAAAGCTACTGCATGCTTTGGGCAGCAGAGATTGTGAGAACATAGGCAAACAGGCGATGGATAATTGTGCATGTTCGAATTGACGAATGCTGCCAGCCGCATTGATTATCCTTTCTAGCCCATAATAAGAGCGCTGTACTTCTTCAAATAATCGTAACCCCTGCGCCGTGGGAGATAAGCGTCCTTTGATGCGATCAAACAACTTAAACTTCAATAATTTTTCAAGGCGCGCAAGTTCGCGGCTCACCGTTGGTTGGGACGTTTTCAATAATATCGCTGCATCAGTCAGGTTATTAGTGGTCATCACTGCGTGGAAAATTTCAATATGTCGCCATGAACAGGAATGCATATGTTTTCCTCTTTAATATATACCGCGTTGTCAAATACGTCTCCCGTAATAGCTAAACACAATATTGTCAGGATTTAAAAACGTAATAGTAGTAAAAATAGGCAAACCGATATCATAAATGAATAGACTATAGCCAAATGGATATTTTTATTCCTGTCTTATTATTGACAATAATGATGTATTCGCTGATTTTGTGAGGCACGCCAATGGCAACAACAACTTCCACTCATGATTTAGGGGAGAATTTTACCCCTGAAAATTTACTTCGATTACCAATTCAATATGGAACGCCGCTATGGATTTATGATGGCGATAATATAATTAAACAAATCAGTAAATTAAAGCAGTTTGATGTTATTCGCTTTGCACAAAAAGCGTGTTCCAATACCCATATCCTGCGTTTGATGAAAGAGCAGGGAGTGAAAGTAGATGCCGTGTCATTGGGAGAAATTGAGAGAGCACTTTATGCCGGTTTTCAGCCGGGGCGTAATAAATCTGAAATTGTATTCACTGCGGATGTCATTGATGTGGCAACTCTTAATCGTGTGATTGAGTTGGATATTCCGGTCAATGTTGGCTCTATAGATATGTTGGGGCAGATTGGGAAGCGCCAGTCCGGTCATCCGGTCTGGTTACGCATCAATCCCGGATTTGGTCACGGACATAGCCAAAAGACGAATACTGGCGGTGAAAATAGCAAACATGGGATTTGGTATCAGGATCTTCCTTTGGCGATTGAGAAAATTCACGAGTATGGGTTGAAATTAGTGGGTTTGCATATGCATATCGGTTCGGGTGTGGATTATCAGCATCTTGCCAATGTATGTAATGCGATGCTGGAGCAGGTCAAACTGTGTGGTGAGGATATTCAGGCCATTTCGGCAGGAGGTGGGTTATCAATCCCCTATGAAATCGGTGAGGAAGCCGTAGATACTGAACACTATTACAGCCTGTGGCATGAGATTCGTCAGCGTATTGAACAGCATTTGGGGCATCATGTTGAACTTGAGATTGAGCCTGGCCGTTTTTTGGTTGCTGAGTCGGGTATTCTGATGGCGGAAGTGCGGGCGGTAAAATCCATGGGAAACCGCAATTATGTGCTGGTGGATGCGGGTTTTAATGATTTGATGCGTCCTGCAATGTATGGCAGTTATCACCATATTTCAGTGTTATCTGTAGAATACGACGATAATAATGCAAATTTACAGGAAACAAGTCTACAAGAAACATTGGTAGCAGGGCCATTATGTGAGTCTGGTGATGTTTTTACTCAACTGGAAGGAGGAGAAGTTATGCCACGAATGTTGCCTCAGGTTAATATCGGGGATTATCTGATTTTCCACGATACTGGCGCTTACGGTGCATCAATGTCTTCGAATTATAATAGCCGTTCCTTGCTCCCAGAGGTTCTGTTTTCTGAAGGGAAAACTCGCTTGATTCGGCGTCGACAAACAATAGAAGAATTGTTATCGCTGGAGTCTTTTTGAAAAAATACGGGACATTTTATTGCCCCGTATTTTATTCAGGTTATATACCCTTCGTTTTTCAAGTATTTTCTTGTCAGCATCAGGCTACTTTAGTTTCATGCTGATTTTCAGGCTTTTTTGCTGAATTTGGTACAGCAAATGCATCCGGCTCAAATTCATCAACATTAATTGAACGCAGGCGGCTGTTTTCAGCACGTTTCAGGATATCTGCCTCTTCCTGAGAAATTTTGTGTTCTGCTAATGCTTGTTCGGCTAATTTATCCAGACGGGTAAAACTCAGCTTTTTACCTGCTTCGCGGCTCAAGCGTGCATGGATTGGCTCCGCAGCAATGATATCGAGCAGTGCTTCTTCCAGTAACCCATGGGGATTGTATTCGCTTGGAGTCAGATACTGCCCACGCCCGATCCGGCTACGCGTTGCGGAAGGAGTTTGTAATATCTGAGCCAGTTTATGATCCAGTTTATCGGATGGGGCGGTATGTGAACGACCCAATGGGAAGATAATCACTCGCATTAAACCAGCCACCAAGCGGTTAGGGAAATTGCGCAATAAGTCGCTCATGGCCTGTTCTGCCTGATGTAGACTATCTTCAACTGCCCATTGTACTAATGGCAGATCTTCTGTCGGGCGGCCTTCGTCTTCATAGCGTTTCAGTGTAGCGGAAGCTAAGAAGATTTGACTCAGAATATCTCCCAGACGAGCTGAAATACGTTCACGACGTTTCAGGCTGCCACCCAATACGCCCATTGAAACATCAGAAAGCAGGGCAAGGTTGGCACTTAAGCGATTAATATGCTGGTAATAACGGCGTGTTGCATCATTTACTGGAGAACCACTGGTTCTGCCTTTGGTGATACCAAGCCACAGGCTGCGCAGAGTATTGCTGGCGACATGCCCCAAATGACCAAACAGTGCCTTATCAAAGGCTTTCACATCATTACTTTCTGCCGCCGCAATTTCAGCCAATACATAAGGATGGCAACGGATTGCACCTTGACCGAAGATAATCATACTACGGGTCAGGATATTCGCACCTTCGACGGTGATAGCAATAGGTGCGCCTTGGTAGCTTCGGGCAAGAAAGTTAGATGGCCCAAGGCAGATACCTTTACCGCCAGCGATATCCATTGCATCAATGATGGAACGTTGTCCTCTGTGGGTACAGTGGTATTTCACAATAGCAGACAGAACGGCAGGTTTTTCGCCGAGCATGATACCGCTGGTAATCATGGTTGCAGCCGCATCCATCAGGTAAGAGTTACCTGCAATACGTGCCAACGGTTCTTCGATGCCTTCCATTTTTCCGATCGGCAGTTTGAACTGACGACGAATGTAAGAATAAGCACCAATTGCCATAGCAGCACTTTTCAATCCACCTGTTGAGTTTGATGGCAGGGTAATACCACGGCCAACAGACAGACATTCAACCAGCATGCGCCAGCCTTGGCCAGCCATTTTAGGTCCGCCGATGATGTAATCAATAGGTACGAAGATATCCTTACCACGGGTTGGGCCATTCTGGAACGGGATATTCAGAGGGAAATGGCGATGACCAATTTCAACGCCGGGAGTATCAGTTGGAATCAGGGCACAGGTAATACCCAATGATTCGATGTCACCCAGCAGATGCTCAGGATCGTACAGCTTAAATGCCAAGCCCAATACGGTAGCGATAGGGGCAAGAGTAATGTAACGCTTATTCCAGTTCAGACGCATACCCAGAACTTGCTCACCTTGCCATTCACCCATACAGACAACGCCTGTATCTGGAATCGCACCAGCATCTGAACCGGCTTCAGGGCTGGTCAGGGCAAAGCAAGGGATTTCTTCGCCGCGGGCAAGACCCGGCAGATAATGTTTTTTCTGCTCATCAGTACCATAGTGTTGCAGCAATTCACCGGGTCCCAAAGAGTTGGGTACACCGACAGTAATTGCCAGAATGCCAGAGACACCAGACAGTTTTTGCAGCACTTGAGATTGTGCGTAAGCGGAAAATTCCAGACCACCATATTCTTTTTTGATGATCATGGCGAAGAAGCGCTGTTCTTTCAGATAAGTCCAAAGTTCCGGAGGTAAGTCGGCCAATTCGTGGCTAATTTGAAAATCATTTGCCATGCGGCAGGCTTCTTCTACCGGGCCATCAATAAATGCTTGTTCTTCAGCGGTTAACTGTGGTTTTGGGTAATTATGCAGTTTTTGCCAATCAGGATTACCACGGAACAGATCGCCTTCCCACCAAGTTGTTCCTGCATCAATGGCTTCTTTTTCTGTTGTGGACATGCTTGGCATGACTTTACGGAAAGCTTTTAAGCCGGGTGCAGAGAATAGAGAGATACGTGTTGGTGTAAAGACAAGAGGGAATAAGACAATGGCAAGTGGTAACAGCAACCAGTAACTCCAAAGGCCGGTGATGCCCAGCACTAATGTGTAGGCAGCAAGCAGGAAGCTACTGATAGTCAGGCTGACTTTGCGATAACAAAGCCCGCCAATCAAGACTAAAAACAAAATAATGCTGAGAGCGGTCATAGTAAAACTCCTGTAAATCTCAGGTTGACTTGTCAGAGGTCTGACCTGTTGTGATGTCCTTCTGTTTTAGATGAGGAAAATGTATTTATCAATGTTTTTACATCTTAATTACAATCTAGCTCACAAAGTCATTTCAGTTTTGCATGAGATAATTTCACAGAGATGTGATGGTCTTCTTTCAAGGGGGGGAATCCGTTACACTGAGTGACTGATGTTATTAATCCCGAAGACCTTTCAGGAGTATAAGTTTCATGTATCAAGATCTGATCCGTAGTGAGTTATCTGAAGCCGCAGAAACCCTGGCTAAATTCCTTAACGATGATACAAATATTGACGCCATTCAAAAAGCCGCTGTTTTGTTGGCGGATTCGTTCAAAGACGGAGGAAAAGTGCTTTCCTGTGGCAATGGTGGTTCGCATTGTGATGCGATGCATTTTGCAGAAGAACTGACAGGCCGTTACCGAGAAAATCGTCCGGGATACCCTGGTATCGCAATTTCCGATCCCAGTCACTTATCCTGTGTGAGCAATGACTTTGGCTATGATTACGTTTTTTCTCGCTATGTTGAGGCTGTTGGTCAGAAAGGCGATGTGTTATTGGGCATTTCGACATCCGGAAATTCGAGCAATATTATCAAAGCAATAGAAGCCGCTCGTGCCAAAGGCATGAAAGTTATTACTCTGACGGGTAAAAATGGCGGAAAAATGGCAGGAACAGCAGATGTTGAAATTCGAGTACCACATTTTGGGTATGCGGATCGTATTCAGGAAATTCACATTAAAGTGATTCATATTTTGATTCAGTTGATTGAAAAAGAAATGGTAAAAGCCTGATTGCTGTCCATTGGGAATAGGCGTCAGGAGCAGGCGTTAGGGGTAGGCAATGTGTGAATTACTTGGTATGAGTGCCAATGTACCAACAGATATCGTTTTTAGTCTGAGTGGGCTTATCCAGCGTGGTGGGTATACCGGTCCTCACAAGGATGGTTGGGGAGTTACTTTCTATGAGGGATTGGGATACAGAACTTTTAAAGACCACCAATCTAGTTGTGACTCACCGGTGGCTCAATTTGTGCAGGGCTGCCCGATCAAATCAGAAGTGATTGTGGCTCACATCCGTCAGGCAAATCGAGGCAATGTTTCGCTGGTAAATACACATCCATTTACCCGTGAATTATGGGGAAAATATTGGACTTATGCCCATAATGGGCAATTGAAGGGATATCGTGGTCTGAAAACCGGAACTCTCCGTCCTGTTGGTGAGACAGACAGTGAATGGGCATTTTGTTGGATATTACATCAATTGTCTCTGAAATATCCCAAGCGCCCTTCCAATTGGTCAGCTGTATTTAAGTTTATTGCTTCTCTGGCTGACAAATTGAGGAAAAAAGGTGTTTTCAATATGCTGTTGTCAGATGGGCAGTTTGTCATGGCTTATTGCTCGACTCATTTGCATTGGATCACTCGTCGGGCGCCTTTTGGTTGTGCCAAATTGCTTGATCAGGATGTTGAAATCGATTTTCAGCAGCACACCCAACCGGGGGATGTAGTATCAGTGATTGCTACCCAACCTTTAACCGGAAATGAGACTTGGCATCGTATTGAGCCAGGTAGCTATGCGCTATTTTATCTTGGTGAGCGGGTAGCTTAATACAATTAATTAAAAAGATTATGGATTTTTAGGTTTAGCATTAACAATATATTGCCCGTCTATTACTCTGACACCGGCAGGTATGCCATTCTTGGCAAAGTACTCATAGGCGGGCTGTAATTGTTTCCAAAACGGATAATTGTCGTTATTTTTATACCGCCCCATATTTTGTGGTGTCATTCGGAAAGGATAAATATTGATCTTGATTTCATGCTGTCCATGATAAAATGCATTTTTTGCATATTGATATATTTCATCCATATAACGGTTGGTCATGGCATAGCAACCAATGGATTTACATTCACCATGAATCATTAAGCTATTGCCGGAATATCCTTTGAATTTATCAAATTCATTGGGAAAGCCCAGATTAATAGCTCGGTAATAGCGGCTATTCGGCTTTAACTGTTTAAGGCTAACATGATAAAACCCTTCGGGGCTTTTGAAATCACCAGTCAGTGTTTTGGGACCAAGCCCACCAGAGTAATTACAGATCGGGTAACTTTGAACCAATTGATAACGACCTGCGTTGTTTTTTGTATAAAGTTCAAGGAGTTTCTCTTCTTTGAGTATTTGAATGAAAATCTCGGCACTTATTTGTTTCAATGGTGGTTTATCGGGCGATAACTTAAGCCACGATGAAGGGTTTTGTATTATGACTGTTTGTACTGTGGCAAAAAGTGGAATATGGAATAATGACAGGATTAATGAAAGAGAAAAAATTATTTTTTTCATAATGTAACCATGTAAAAGAGTAAGGATTGATGAAATATCTGGTTTGAGGGATGTCCTATTTTTACGAAATTTTTTGGTGAAATTTTGAGTAAAAGATAGCAATGATACCCTACCTCTGTGAAGTTAATTTTTGGTGAAAAATTGCTCTGTTGTAGAAAAAAATGAGGATTCATTTCGTCTTTCTCGAATAGTTAACGATTTAGCAGAGAAATTATTCCTATTTGCTTGAGCTATGTCACTTGATTAATCAGACAGCCTGTGGGGGAGATGTTAGAATTACCGCCGGCGAAAATTAAGAGAAAATTGTAACGATTATCGGAGTGAATAACTTGAGGCATATGTCGCTCAAGATGTTTTTAATTACTGAAGTCGCTACGCATTACCTGAGGAAATACCCAAGGGATATCGCAGGATAATCTGTAGCATATGATTTAACTGATAAATTTGTGCAAATCTTATGATTAAAATTAAAAAAGGACTCAACCTCCCGATAGCAGGATCTCCTGCGCAAGTTATAGAAGACGGTCCGACGATTCGCCATGTCGCTTTGCTGGGCGAAGAATATGTTGGAATGCGTCCTTCTATGCTGGTTAAGGAAGGTGAGCATGTCAAAAAAGGTCAAATTCTTTTTGAAGATAAGAAGAATCCAGGGGTTGTTTTCACTAGTCCCGCAAGCGGGAAAGTAGTAACTATCGGGCGTGGTGAACGCCGTGTTCTACAATCTGTAGTGATTGAAATGAATGGTGATGAGAAAGTGATGTTTGATCGTTATGATCGTGCGGAACTTGCTGATCTGAGCCGTGAACAGGTAGAAAAAAATCTGCTTGTATCAGGATTATGGACAGCATTGCGTACACGTCCTTTCAGTCGTTCTCCTGTTCCCGGTTCCACACCAAAGGCAATCTTCGTTACGGCAATGGATACTCAGCCTTTGTCTGCTGATCCATTGGTCGTTATTGCAACTCAGGAAGAGGCTTTTGTTGATGGCCTGAATATTCTGTCAAAATTGACAGAAGGAAAAGTCCACGTCTGCCATGGCGCTGGAAATATTCCAAGCTCAGGAAACAACGCTCAAATCACATATAACCAATTTGTTGGGCCACATCCGGCAGGGCTGGTTGGTACCCATATCCATTTCATCGAACCTGTCAGTGCACATAAAACGGTATGGCATTTGGGCTATCAGGATGTCATTGCTATCGGTAAGTTGTTTACAACAGGTGAGCTTTATACTGATCGCGTAATATCTCTGGCGGGGCCTCAAGTTAAAACACCGCGTTTGATGCGTACTCAATTGGGTGCTGATTTGCTTGAGTTAACGCAAGATCAGCTGAAAGAGGGTGAAAACCGTATTGTTTCTGGTTCTGTGCTCTGCGGTACAAAATCAGATGACATTTGTCATTATCTTGGTCGTTTTCATACTCTGGTTTCAGTGCTCGCTGAAGGCCGTGAAAAAGAGTTATTCGGTTGGATTGCACCAGGGGCTAATAAGTTCTCCATTACCCGTACAACAATTGGTCATTTCCTGAAAAAGAAACGTTTTGCTTTCTCAACCACGACAAATGGCGGGGAACGTTCCATGGTGCCAATTGGCAACTATGAGCGGGTAATGCCACTGGACATTATGGCAACTCACCTATTGCGTGACTTGCTTGCAGGCGATACTGATGGTTCTCAGGCGCTGGGTTGTCTGGAGTTGGATGAGGAAGATTTGGCATTGTGTACCTATGTTTGCCCCGGCAAATATGAGTACGGTCCGGTATTGCGTGACGTACTGACTAAGATTGAGCTGGAAGGGTAATTCATGGGCCTGAAAAATTTATTTGAAAAAGTAGAACCCCACTTTGAGGCCGGTGGCAAGCTGGAGAAATATTATCCTCTCTATGAGGCAGTGAGCACCGTTTTCTATACGCCGGGAACAGTGACAAAAGGGAATTCCCACGTTCGTGATGCCATTGATCTCAAACGTATGATGATTCTGGTATGGCTATCTGTTTTCCCTGTAATGTTTTGGGGGATGTATAACGTTGGGAATCAGGCTATACCTGCCCTGACTCACTTATACAACGGAGATGCTTTACAGCAGATCCTGGCTTCTGATTGGCACTATGTGCTTGCTCAGTATCTTGGTGCATCATTGACACCAGATGCAGGGTGGAGCAGTAAAATGTTGCTGGGCGCAACTTACTTTCTGCCAATTTATGCTGTTGTTTTTGTGGTGGGTGGTTTCTGGGAAGTCCTGTTCGCCATTATCCGCAAACATGAAATCAACGAAGGTTTCTTTGTCAGTTCCATCCTGTTTGCACTGATTGTTCCGCCAACACTGCCATTATGGCAGGCTGCTTTGGGAATTACTTTCGGTGTTGTGGTTGCGAAGGAAATCTTCGGTGGTACTGGTCGAAACTTCCTTAACCCTGCACTGGCTGGTCGTGCTTTCCTGTTCTTTGCTTATCCAGCTCAGATTTCAGGTGATTTGGTTTGGACTGCGGCTGACGGCTTCTCTGGTGCAACTCCTTTGTCCCAATGGGCAACTGCGGGCAGCCACGGTCTGGTAAATACCATCACTGGTCAGCCTGTGACATGGATGGATGCTTTCCTTGGTAATATTCCCGGCTCAATTGGTGAAGTCTCAACACTGATGATCTTCATCGGTGGTGCCATTATTCTGTTTGCCCGTGTCGCTTCATGGCGCATCGTTGCTGGCGTGATGCTCGGTATGATTGCAACGTCTTATCTGTTCAACGTGATTGGTTCTGACACTAACCCAATGTTTGCTATGCCGTGGGAGTGGCATCTGGTTCTGGGTGGTTTCGCTTTCGGTATGATCTTTATGGCGACTGACCCGGTATCCGCTGCATTTACAGATAAAGGAAAATGGGCATACGGTATTCTGATTGGTGTTATGTGTGTTTTGATCAGGGTAGTCAACCCAGCTTATCCAGAAGGGATGATGTTGGCGATTCTGTTCGCTAACCTGTTCGCGCCACTGTTCGATTATCTGGTCGTACAGGCCAATATTAAGCGGAGAAAAGCCCGTGGCTAATGATAAACCAAAAAATAATGACAGCATTGGCAGAACGTTTATCGTTGTTTTTGTACTGTGCCTTGTATGTTCGATTATAGTTGCAGGGTCAGCCGTAGGTTTGAAAGCGCAGCAGCAGGAACAGAAGCTGCTGGATAAGCAGCGCAATATTCTGGATGTGGCAGGTTTGCTGAAACCTGGCATGACGGGTACGGAAATCAAAGCAACCTATGACAGCCGTATCCAGCCTGAATTGCTTGATTTAAAAACCGCAACGCTGGAAAAAGGTGATGGTAATTTTGATTTGAGTAATGCTCTGCGTAGTGATGAAACCAGTATCGCTTTATCATCAGAGCAGGATCTGGCAAAAATTCGTCGTCGCGCCAATATGGCAGAGATCTATCTGGTCAAAAGTGAAAATGGCAAAACAACAGAACTGGTTCTGCCAATATACGGTTCAGGTCTATGGTCAATGATGTATGCCTTCATTTCCATTGATGTAGACGGTGTTACATCCCACGGTATTACTTACTACTCTCATGGTGAAACCCCGGGTTTGGGTGGCGAAGTTGATAACCCGCAATGGCGCAAACAGTGGGTAGGTAAAAAACTCTATAACCCGCAAGGTGCGCCGGCACTGAAAATCGTTCGTGGCGGAGCAGGTGATAACCCTTACGGTGTAGATGGTCTGTCCGGCGCGACCCTGACTTCTAACGGTGTTCAGCATATGTTTGATTTCTGGCTGGGTGATAACGGTTTTGGCCCGTTCCTGAAAAAAGTACGTGAGGGAGCCTTGAAAGATGGCTGATAGTAAAGAGATAAAACGCGTTCTTCTTGGGCCGCTGTTTGATAATAACCCAATTGCATTGCAGGTTTTGGGCGTGTGTTCAGCATTGGCTGTTACCACCAAACTGGAAACTGCATTGGTTATGACCCTTGCTGTAACCTTGGTTACTGCATTTTCTAGCTTTTTCATTTCATTGATTCGTAACTACATTCCCGGCAGTGTGCGAATCATTGTACAGATGGCAATCATCGCATCACTGGTTATTGTGGTAGATCAGATTTTGCAGGCTTATGCCTACGAAATTTCTAAACAGCTATCGGTGTTTGTTGGCCTTATCATCACGAACTGTATCGTAATGGGACGTGCTGAAGCCTATGCCATGAAGTCACCACCCGTTGAAAGTTTCATGGATGGTATCGGCAACGGTTTAGGCTACGGCGTTATTCTGGTTCTGGTTGGTTTCCTGCGTGAACTGTTTGGTTCAGGCAAATTGTTCGGCATTACTGTACTGGAATCTGTCAAAAATGGCGGCTGGTATCAGCCAAATGGTCTGTTTCTGCTGGCACCGAGTGCATTCTTCATTATTGGTATGCTGATTTGGGGTCTGCGGACTCTGAAACCTGCGCAGGTTGAGAAGGAGTAACAAACAAAATGGAACATTATATTAGTTTGTTTGTCCGCGCAGTCTTTATCGAGAATATGGCGTTATCTTTTTTTCTCGGTATGTGTACGTTTCTGGCGGTATCAAAGAACGTTAAAACAGCATTTGGCCTGGGTGTTGCTGTAACCGTTGTCCTGGGGATTTCTGTTCCTGCCAATAATCTTGTCTACAATCTGGTACTCCGAGATGGGGCACTGATGGATGGGGTGGATTTAAGCTTCCTTAACTTCATCACTTTTATCGGAGTAATTGCTGCACTGGTACAGATCCTGGAAATGATCTTAGACCGTTATGTTCCGGCACTTTACAACGCATTGGGGATTTTCCTGCCGTTGATTACAGTGAACTGTGCAATCTTCGGTGGCGTTTCTTTCATGGCGCAGCGTGACTATAACTTCAGTGAATCCATCGTATATGGTTTCGGTTCAGGCATGGGCTGGATGCTGGCGATTGTTCTGATGGCTGCTATCCGTGAAAAACTGAAATATGCGGATGTTCCGGCAGGTCTGAAAGGGTTGGGGATTACCTTTGTCACCACCGGTTTGATGGCATTGGGCTTTATGTCCTTCTCCGGTGTGCAGCTCTAAAGGCGAGAAGAATTCATGGATATAATTATTCTAGGCGTAGTAATGTTTACCCTGATAGTGTTGGTACTGACGGCATTGATTTTGTTCGCAAAATCTAAGTTAGTGAACACCGGGGATATTAAAGTTGAAGTCAATGGCGATGAGGATAAGAGTTTCTCTGCCCCCGCCGGCGACAAATTATTGAACATGCTTTCCAATCAGGGAATTTTCGTTTCCTCTGCGTGCGGCGGCGGTGGCTCTTGTGGTCAGTGCCGTGTGAAAATTAAGGAAGGTGGTGGTGATATCTTGCCAACTGAACTTTCCCACATCAATAAGCGTGAAGCAAAAGAAGGTTGCCGTTTGGCATGCCAGGTCAACGTTAAGCAAGATCTGAAAATCGAATTGCCAGAAGATATTTTCGGTGTCAAGAAATGGGAATGTGAAGTTATCTCCAACGATAACAAAGCGACTTTCATTAAAGAACTGAAGCTGAAAGTGCCTGATGGGGAAGTGGTTCCATTCCGCGCAGGTGGTTACATTCAGATTGAATGTCCGCCACACGTTGCCCGTTATGCTGACTATGACGTACCAGAGGAATACCGTGAAGATTGGGATAAATTCAATCTGTTCCGTTATGTCTCTGAAGTCAAGGAGCCGACAGTTCGTGCATATTCAATGGCGAACTATCCGGAAGAGCACGGTATTATCATGCTGAACGTGCGTATTGCAACTCCACCACCAAGAAACCCAGATGTTACACCGGGCATTATGTCCTCTTATATTTGGTCACTGAAAGCGGGTGATAAGGTAACGATTTCCGGCCCATTCGGTGAATTCTTTGCGAAAGACACTGATGCAGAAATGATCTTCATCGGTGGTGGTGCAGGTATGGCACCAATGCGTTCCCACATTTTTGACCAGCTCAATCGTTTAAGCTCCAAGCGTAAGATCTCTTTCTGGTATGGTGCACGTTCTAAGCGTGAGATGTTCTATACCGAAGATTTCGACCAACTGGCAGCAGAAAACGAGAACTTCACATGGAATGTGGCATTGTCTGATGCTTTGCCGGAAGATAACTGGGATGGTTACACAGGCTTTATTCATAACGTCCTGTATGAGAACTACCTGAAAGATCATCCGGCACCAGAAGACTGTGAATTCTACATGTGTGGGCCTCCGGTCATGAACGCTGCGGTAATCAAAATGTTGAAAGACCTCGGTGTAGAAGATGAAAACATCATGCTGGATGATTTCGGCGGCTGATGGTTGTATACCCAATGGATTCCAAGCTGCAACTTGAAAGACGGCGGGTATATACATTGATTTAACGACAAGCGCCCACATTTGTGGGCGCTGACGATCCAGAAAGAGTAAGTTATGTTGAGTAAAAAAATGATCAACTGGGGAGCATTGTTGTTTGCGGTTATACTGCTGGCAGCATGTGGTGGCCCTGAACAACAAAATCTTAATGGGCAGACGATGGGGACTTATTATTCCGTTAAATATGTCGCTGATTCATCTGTCCCTGCTCCGGAAAACCTGCAAAAAGAGATTGATCGGCTACTGGAAGAAGTAAATGACCAGATGTCTACATATCGGCCAAATTCTGAATTGAGTCGTTTTAATCAAAGCCGCGAAGTGAATAAACCTTTTCCTGTGTCTTCCGCTACGGCGAAAGTCGTTAAAGAAGCTATTCGAATCAATAAACTGACAGAAGGTGCGTTGGATGTCACTGTTGGCCCATTGGTCAATCTGTGGGGATTCGGGCCGGAAGGACGAATAACCAAAGCACCAACAGATGAGGAATTAGCGACTCGCCGTGTATGGACGGGTATCGGGAACTTGTCTGTTGAAGGCAATAATCTGATTAAAGCTATTCCTGAACTTTACGTCGATCTTTCTTCTATTGCCAAAGGTTATGGTGTTGATGCTGTAGCGGAGTATCTGGAAGCCCAGAACATCAGAAATTATATGGTTGATATTGGTGGCGAAGTTCGTACATTGGGTAACAATGGTAAAGGAAATCCGTGGCGGATAGCGATTGAAAAACCATCGGATACAGGCATGGCACAGAGCGCTCAGGAAATTATTGAGCCGGGCAATATGTCTGTTGCAACATCAGGTGATTACCGGAATTATTTTGAACAGAATGGAGTGCGTTATTCTCACACCATTAATCCTAAAACGAGCAGACCAATCACACATAATCTGGTTTCAATTACCGTGATTGCACCGACATGCATGAGCGCAGATGGCTTCTCGACGGGCTTGGATGTATTAGGGCCGGAAAAAGGAATGGAATTGGCTGAGAAGTTGAACATTCCCGTTTTTATGATTGTGAAAACCAAAGATGGTTTTGAAGAGCGCTATAGTGCTGCTTTTAAGTCATACTTACAGAAAAAATGAGATAGGGGAAAGTTATGGAAGTCTTTATCGCCACTTTTATCTTTTTCCTGCTGGCTTTTGCAGGAATGGCGCTGGGCTATATCTTTAAACGTAAGAGCATTCAAGGAAGCTGTGGTGGTCTGGGAAGCATTGGTGTAGAAAAAGTTTGTGATTGCCCTGAACCCTGTGATGCCCGTAAAAAGCGTGAGGCAAGGGAAGCTGCGCGTAATGCTCAGTTGGAAAGGAACCGCATTCTTTGATCAGTGTCTATCAAAATATAAGGTTACTTAGAAGCCAATTGGCTCTGAGTAGGAGGCGTTTTACAATTATTGCAGACCACATGGGTTGCTTAAAAGGTAAAACGCCTGAAGTATTTGTCGAGAAAACGAGAATTTAAAAGCCAAAATCAGAGATCTCGTATATTCAGCATCTTGTCAGCTTCGATCAATTGTTGTTTTCTCGGTGTCATTGCAGAGGCAGAGTGGTTTTTTGCCAAGAATGTATAGACTGTCGGCAATACAAATAAAGTAAAAAATGTTCCCACCAACATACCAGATACAATCACTAACCCAATACCAAAACGGCTATTTGCACCAGCACCACTAGCAAACAACAGTGGAATTAAGCCGATCACCATTGCTGCCGTCGTCATCAATACTGGACGAAGACGGATTTTTGCCGCCTTTAAGATCGCTGAATGCTTATCTATTCCTTCAATTTCCTGTAACTTATTGGCAAATTCTACCATTAAGATACCATGCTTACTAATAAGCCCTATTAACGTTACCAACCCAATTTGAGTATAAATATTAAGCGTAATATATCCCATAGCTAATGGTATCAGAGCACCACAAATAGACAGTGGTACAGTGATCAAGATAATTAAGGGATCAATAAGGCTTTCATATTGAGCAGCCAGTACTAAATAAATGATAATTAAGGCAGCTAAAAAAGCAAAAATCAGTGCATGACCTTCCTGTTTATATTGACGGGAGTCAGATTGCCAATCATAGCTAAATCCTGCTGGTAAATTATTTAGTGTTCCCTCAAGGAAAGTCACAGCTTGCCCTAAGGTTACGCCTGGTGCTGGAATAGCTTGAAAAATTGCCGCATTCTGCTGATTGAACTGAGTCAATTTATTTGGTTCAACTTTCGTTGAAATTGTGACCACTGTAGAAAGTGGGATCATCTCTTGTTTTTCGGTCCTTACAAAATGATTTGCTAAGGCTTCTGGTGCTAATCGTTGACTACGTATACTTTGTGGAATCACGTCATATGAACGGCCGTTCATCCCGAATCTGTTAATATAGTTTTCTCCAACCAACAAGGCTAATGATTCACCGATATCTTGCATTCTAATTCCCAAGCTATTGGCTTTAGTACGATCAACCCGTATTTGCACGACTGGGTTGTTATAATTCAGATCGCTGTCTACAACGACAAATAACCCGCTTTCACGCGCTTGCTGTTTAATTTCTTCCATTGTTTGGTATAGGATGGGATAATTCTGCAAACTACGCAGTACCATCTGGATGGGTAGCCCTCCAGTGGAGCCTGGTAATGGTGGAAGCTGGAATATAAAAATACTACTTCCTTCTACATCGTTCACTGCCATTTGCAATTGTGCTTGAATATCCGAGGCCGAGCGATTACGTTGACTCCATTCTGTCAAGTTCACTCCACTAAAACTTGAAGAAACCCCATCAGTTCCATTAATAATCCATGTACCGACCATCTCTGGAACTTCATTAAATACTTGGTCAAGTTTACGAGCAAATCGCTCTACATAATCCAAATTAGCATGTTGTGGTGACTTAATTGCGGCCAGCACACCAGCCTGATCTTCCACTGGTGCTAATTCCTGACGCGCTTGCTTATAAAGTAAAGGCAAACTTATAACGACTAATAAAGCAAATATGCCTGTTACCCAGCGATGACGCAAAGAAACATTAAGTAAACGAAAATAATAGTGAGCTAATTTATCAAAAAATGCCTCAGCAGCCTGTGCCATTTTTCCTTCTTGCTGTTTCGGCTGTAATAAAAAAGAACTCATGACTGGTGATAAAGTCAGAGCCACTATACCTGATACGATAACAGCACCTGCCAGTGTTAAAGCAAATTCTTTAAATAAAGCCCCTGTCAATCCTGACATTAAACCAATCGGTGCATAAACTGCAGCAAGAGTGATTGTCATTGCAATCACAGGACCTGCTACTTCTCTTGCTCCAGTTAAGGCTGCTGCAACAGGCGACATTCCTCCTTCAATATGACGATGTACGTTTTCAACGACTACAATCGCATCATCGACTACAAGTCCAATTGCCAGAACCATCGCCAATAGCGTCAATAAATTAATACTGAAACCAAATAGCAGCATTAACCCTGCTGCTCCTAACATTGACAAAGGAATAGCAACAATCGGAATAAGTACACTGCGCAATGACCCGAGACAGAGGTAGATCACTGTCATAACAATAATTAATGCTTCTAACAGAGTATTAGTAACTTCATCAATCGAAGCTTTAATAAAGTGAGAAGTTTCAAATGCTAAGTCAACCTTAACTCTCGGAGGAAGCGTTTTTTGGATATCAGGCAACAAACGTTTAATACCATCGACAATAATAAGTGGGTTACCCGTTGGTGTTGAAAATAACCCTAAATGTACAGCAGCTTTACCATTCAACATAGCGCTGGTTTCAGTTGCTGCCGAACCCAGTTCTACTGTACCAACATTCTTGAGGCGAACTAACCCATTGCCATCATTGCGGATAACTAGATCACGGAACTCCTCAACATTAGTGAGATCGGTATTAACATGTACATTTGAAACAACATATTCTCCTTTCACTTTACCAGGCGCGGCTTGATAATTATTTTGCCTCACCGCTGCTGCAACATCCGCTGCAGTCAATCCACGCCCAGCAAGGCGATCCGCATCCAGCCATAAGCGCATAGAAAGTTGTTGTCCACCCATTACTTGCACTTTTGAGACACCTTCAATGGAAGAAAACATAGGTTCAACCACTCTTGAAAGGTAATCCGTCACAGCCGATACCGGTAAGGTATCACTGGAAAATGCAACATAAGCGACAGCCGTTGATTCCCCTGATGACAATTCAATAACAGGGTCATAAGCCTGTTTTGGCAACTTATATCTGACCTGATTCACTTTTGCCATCACTTGTGTCAAGGCTTGGGTCGAATCGCGATTAAGTTCCATACGTATGGTCACGATACTTCTACCTTGTACCGAAGAAGAAGATAGATAATCTACTCCTTCTACAGAAGAAACTGCCTGTGAAATAGGTTGAGTTACAAATCCTTGCATTAAGTCGGATGAAGCTCCCGGATATTCCGTTGTGACAGTAATTGTTGAACTTTCTAATTGTGGGTATTGCCGAATAGAAAGTTTACTCAGAGCAAACAGCCCCAATAACAGGATCAATGTACTAACTACCAGAGCAAGCACTGGTCGGCGAACAAAAAGATCGGTAAATGTCATTTTTCCGCCTCCATTAAGAGTCCGTTACAGATGATTTCGCGATATTTAATGTGTCATCAGCAACTGCGACCACTTGTGCGCCATCATTTAATTTCAATTGGCCTGATGTCACAACGAGCTCTCTCTGGGCCAACCCCTTTTTTATTTCTACCATACCATTCCAGCGTTGTCCGACTTCAACAGAAACCCGCTTTACTATCATTGGTTGTTGTTCTGCCGTTTTTACAGATTTTTCCGCGTCTTGTTTTGTATTTTGAACCACAAAAACAGTATCCCCATAAGCAGTATAGGTCACAGCCGTTTCCGGTATTGTCAAAACTGGAATATTATTTTGACGCATAACTTGTATATTGGCGTACATTCCTGCTTTAAGTTTTCCATCAAGATTATTCAGAAGTGCTTGTACTTGTACAGTACGGGATTTGCCAATCAAGGGATCAATGGCACTTATCTTACCGGGGAAATTTTCGTTTGGATAAGCATCTGCCTGTACATTCACTATCTGCCCAATCTGTAGTTCAGGGCTTGCCTGTTCATCTAACGAAAAGTTCAGTTTAAGATGTTTTGCATCCACTAAATTGGCAATAGAATTACCCGCATGCAGAAACTCTCCTATATGAACCTGTCGAATTCCCATGACTCCCGAAAAGGGTGCCCGAATTGCTTTCTGGGCAATGAGTGCTTCAGTCTGACGAATAGCAGCCAAGGCCATATCGCGCTCTGCCAGAGCATTATCCAATTCAGCAGCAGCAGCAACCTTGTTGGTAAATAACTTGCTGGTACGTTGATATAACCTGTCAGCATTTTTCCACTGAGCCTGTAAACGGACAAGTTCAGCCTGCTCAACCGAATCGTTAATTTGCACCAATAACTGATCTTTCTGCACATATTGACCAGACTGGAACTCAATACTAATGACTCTGCCACTGGTTTCTGACGCCAAGTGTACTTGCCTATCAGCTTCAAGCTCGCCGACGCCATATAATGTTCTAGGGAGATTCGTTTCTTTTACTTCAGCCAAAGCTACCTTTACAGGTGGGTAGGCCATATATCCTGATTCATTATTAGCAGAACTATTTAGTCTATAAACGAAAACTCCAACTACAAGCAATAAAGCAATTCCTAGGCTAACAACGATTTTTTTTCCTATCATTTATATCAACCTTTTCATTATGTGAAATATTTTCTTACGTTTTGAGGTTTTCTCAAATAATTCGTAATTTCTGTATTTCTATTGCCAACAATCTCCAATAATAGTGATATGTTTAAGTACGAAGCAGAATGCTTTTTTCCGATTGACAGACATAACAAATATACATTATAAAACCTTAAGTTAACTTGAGGTCAAGAGAGATGAGTAAAAATAAAGACATTGGTTGTAATAGGATGTTGACGATTGGAGAAGTGTCAAAACGTAGCGGAATTGCGATATCAGCAATCCATTTTTATGAATCGAAAGGGTTAATCAGAAGTTCACGTAATCAAGGTAATCAACGCCGTTTCTCTTCAATTGTGTTACGTTATATTGCAATTATCAAGGCTGCGCAAAGTACTGGCATCCAATTGAAAGATATACATAAAATATTTAATCAGTTCCCACCTAATAATAAATTGACATCAGAGCAATGGTTAATGTTTTCTTCACAGTTACAGCATATATTAGATCAGCGCATTAAGAAATTAATCCGAATGCGTGATAATTTAGGTAGTTGTATCGGATGTGGATGTCTTTCACTGACAGATTGTCCTTTGCATAATCCTAATGATATTTTGGGAAAAACAGGAGCTGGAGCAAGAATTTTAGAAGATGATTAAAAATAATTTCCATCTGATTTATCATCATTTTGTTACTTTTGTTAGCCATATATAACTAAGCATTTCTCAATGCTTTTAATATGATATAATAACTAAACTAACGTAATTTACATTTAATAAAAAATAATTAAGCTGTGGGTATAACTATCCGCGCAGCTTAATTTGTCATTAAGTTTATTAGTACAATATACTGCGATTATTATATTAATTCATAAGACAGTATCTGCTCTCTACGTATATAACGTATAATTTCTCAGTTATATCCTCTCATGCTTGTAAATTTCTATTTGTTCCTTAAAGCTGAGATATAAGCTTTTTTAGCTGTACTTTAATGACTGTTATTAAAGCCAGAGAAATTATTACTGCGTTCATGATCAAAAACTGCAATATATTCCTTAAGGCCACCGAAATAAAAGAGAACACGGGGTGGGGTACCATGTCGATTTGTTCCGAATATCCAGGATTTCACCTGAGAAAAGACGGTATGATTTGCCAATTGTTCGCAATGTTTTGACCACTCTGAAAGTGTTTTAGGTGTCACTTCAATAACTGTCTTTTGATGACTTTCAGACCACGAAATAATATCACCGATAAAATTTACCTGTGCTTCAATGCCTGCTGCAAGATTAGAAAATATTCCCTGAGGGCCAAGGAGAGTGAAGAAATTTGGAAAGCCCGGAGTAAAAACACCTAAATAAGCCGCAGGATTTTCTCCCCATGTATCAAGGAGAGTACCTTTATTACGTCCAGCTACTTTGAAATTCCGGTAAGCACCTTCAACTGCTTCAAATCCTGTAGCAAAAATAAGAATATCAATTTCATGTTCAACGCCATCAGCGGTAAGAAGACCTTTTTCTGTTGCCTGAACTATTTGTGTATCTAACAAGCTGACTAATTCCACATTAGGTTGATTATAAACTTCATAGTATCCATCCACCGATACAGGTCGTTTAGCGTAGTATTCTGTTGGTGTAAGACGGCGTGCCGTATCAGGATCTTTAACAATATCTTTGAGCTTTTTGGCTATAAACTCACAGGCTGCGCGGTTGGAATCAAGATTGACAGCAAGATCATTGAAAGTCCCAAACATAAAACCGAATCCCCCACCTTCATTCCAGGCACGTTCAAAGACAGTCTTCTGCTCGTCTAAGGAGACATCAACCGCCCCTACATTGGGTTCGTCGAAACCACATGCCAGACGGGTTTCCCGCCATTCTTTCCATATTTCTTCAAAATTTGAGAAATACTTTTCCACTTCATTTTTTGTCAAGCGACGTTGTCCCGCCGGGACAATATATTGGGCTGACCGCTGAAACACAGTCAGATGGGATGCAACCTGACTGGCTGCAACGATAAGCTGTGCTCCCGTTGAGCCGGTCCCTAATACCCCGACACGGAGCCCATCCATTTTCAGGTTATCTGGCCAACGTGCAGTATGTACAATCTGCCCTTTAAATTGATCAAGATCTTTGATTTTTGGAAGAACCGGCTCAGATAATACACCAACAGCACTTACCAGATATCGGCTTGTAACAATATCTCCATCGGTAGTTTTAACCTGCCAGATATTTTTGGCCTCATCATAGATAGCTTCGCTGACACCTGTTTCAAAACGGAACAGTTGAAAAATATTGTTCCGGCTTGCAACATTCTCCAAGTAATCCCGCATCTGTTCACCAGTTTGATATCGAGCATATATATCCCAATTTGGCGAAACCTCTCTATCAAAGGAGTAACGATAAGCAAAGCCCTCGGTATCTGCCTGAACACCAGGATAACGATTCCAATACCAAGTACCGCCGACATTTTTACCTTTTTCAAGACCAAGTACTTTTAATCCCAACTCGTTATGAATTTTGTGGGCTGCAAAAAGACCAGAAAGACCTGCACCGATGACAATAGCATCGAATTGGGGAAGAGAAGATTGTTCACTCATTTCAGAACTCCAGTTCTATAGATTCATTTATGGGTTATTATTATTGAAATAACAGAGTCAATCCGAATACATCTTTTTTGTTTCAGCTTTGTAATGGGTTGTTGTGGTGACAAGTTCTTGAACACGCTCTTGTTGATTCAGAGCCTGACTAGCAAGTTCACGCAAGTTCATTTCTCGGTTTGCCATTACAATTCTGGATATTGCAGGTATGCGTATATGCTCATATTTCGTTATTGCAGATTTGAAGTCAGGGGTTTCATATATAGCAGAGGCAAGGACCTCGGCATCAATGATAGATTGAGTTGCCCCATTTGCACCGATTGGGAACATGGGATGGGCAGCATCACCTATTAGAACACACTGGTTGTAGCTCCATTTATCCAGTGGGTTCCTGTCTACCATCGCGGTTCGCATCAGTGTTTTACTTGTGGTTATTAATGTTTGGAGATTTAACCAGTCAAAATGCCACTCTTTAATGAGGTCAAGCAGGAAATCTGTCGCCTGGAAGCGATTGACTGTTATATCAAATGGCTTATCAAGTGACATAGGAACAAGGATAACCCAATTAATAAGGCTCTCCCCACGTAGATCATGAGATTTGGAAACAGGATATGCAATGAGACGAACCCCTTCTTCACTATTCGCGATAATCATTGTTCGGCCATCCAGAAACTTTGGCATGGGAGTAATTCCCCGCCATAACATCATATTACCGGAATTGAGTTGCATAGAATCTGTAAATAAGTTTTGTCGAACTACCGAATGTATGCCATCAGCGCCCACGATAAGGTTTTTTTCCCACTCTGTTTTATGTAAAACATCAGTAAAAAACTTCGTGCCAAAGTTAAAGGTTGCTCTTGTTTTAGCTATAGAAAATATTAGGTTAAGCAGTTTGGAACGAGATATAGACATCTGAGGAGTATCAAAACCCGCTTCTATCCCCCTTGCTTCTTCGAAAAGAAGATTTCCTAAATGGTCAACATAGCGGTGTGCTCTGGTTTGTATCCCACAAGAATCCAACTTTTCAGCAAGTCCCAAACGATATAAGACTGATATTGCTTCAGGTTGAATATTCAAGCCAAACCCATCTTCAGAAAACCTCATCCGCTGTTCATAAATGTCACATTCTATGCCAGATAAAGAAAGCAGGGCAGCAAGAGTTACCCCTCCGATTCCAGCACCAACAATGACGACTTTACCCTCACAATCAGTTATCGCTGCCATAGTAACTAACCTCTTTTGAATCAATTGGCTAATGCCAAACAGTCAATTTTTCCGGATTACGCATAACCCAGATATTTTTAATCCGTCCTTCTTGTATATAGGTAGAGATCACAGTAACAGTATGACCCGCCACTTTGCCGACAAGCCCTGGCTCACCATTAACATACTCTTCTTCGATCTGGAGGTTATGTTGGCGTTCGAATGCTGAGAGGAAAAAATTGATAATTGCATCCCGGCCAAACAGTGGTCCGGTAGCTGCGCTGGTAAGGCCTCCACTATCAGTAATGGCACAGGCTCTTTCATCTAAAACTGCGACCAGCTCCCTAATATTGCCTGTGAGCCATGCAGAGCGGAAAGCACTATTAACACGCCGGTGCTCCTCTGAAGAGTACGCAAAATGACATTCCTGATTGACTCGCTTTCGTCCAGATGAAGCCAATTGACGACATGCTTGTGGTGTTCTATTAACAATCTCACTGATTTCGCCAAAAGAATATTGGAAGACATCATGGAGAATAAAACTGACACGTTCAGCAGGAGTCATTTTGTCCAAGACTATCATCAACGCCATAGAAACTGAATCTTCCAAAATAAGATCATCAACAGGATCGGTTGTTTCAGATGATTCAACAGCAGATACCCAACACTCGTATTGTGAGACAGGTTCAGGCAACCAATCACCGATATAGATTTCACGTTTTGACTTGGCCGACTTAAGTTGATCAAAACAAATCCGTGTGAGTGTTGTTCGTTGCCAGGCTATAGGGGATACAATTTGTTCGCGTTCTGTTTGAGTAAGTCTGTGCCACCGTAGATAGGTCTCCTGTACAGCATCTTCAGCATCTGGAATAGTGCCCAAAAATCTATATGCCAGCGATTCAAGTTTGGAGCGATTGGAATAAACTTGAGCCGGATTTTCTTCCTTAAATTTATTCATTTGTTTCTTCTTACTCATTCTATTTTTCTTAACTCAATACTGAGGAAAATAATTTAAACTTAAATAAGTTTCCATAATAGTGATAGTTTACAGCCCAGTACATCACTTAGGACTGTAAACTACCATTTTGAAACGCTATCTAGATATCGCTATCTTTTGATCTTATAACAAAAGTAAATAATATTGATGTTAAATTACTTTTCTTAGGAACAAGGAAAGAGTTTTGTAAATAATACAGAAACTAATAAGTCATTAATTATTCCCACAGTGTATACAATAAAATATCCTGTATGTATATATGAAGTACTAACAATTTATTAGCCTCTTTCAAAAAGTGTTCTAAACTTTAATGACGATAATTAGTGTGAAAATGTCAGTTTCCAAACTTAAAAATAAATATTTTTTCGAATGGCCTGACATATTGTACTACTGAATCGTCTTTGTACTAGATCTAACAAGGTACAAGTTAGTAAATCTCTGCCTGCAAAAAGCTGGCATAATTATTACGCATTAAGGAGAACTATAATGTCTGAAGTTACATTCATCAATATCATTGAAGTCGATCCAAGTAAGCAAGCTGAAGTCATCAAGCTGTTGCAAGAGGGAACAGATAAGGTTATTAGTAAGCGGCCAGGCTTCATTTCAGTTACCTTGTTAGCAAGCAAGGATGGTAGTCGAATTGTAAATATTGCGAAATGGAAAAGCATTGCGGATGTTCAGGCAACTCAGGCTGACCCAGCATCAGCAGAATACGCAAAACGTACCATGGCGCTTGCTAAGGCTAATCCGGGGATTTATGACATTGTTGGGCATTATTCTGATTGAATCTGAGTTGTATTCCCTGACTCTAATGCCTAATACCTGTCAATTCATCGGGCAGATAAATAATAGGCTAATTCACTGAGCATAAATAGAAAAGAGATGAAAAACACACTGGGATCTGGTTTTAATCAGATCCCAGCGTTTGAATACACTTTATTTATTATAGAGTAATGAAAATAAATAATTGTCGGTGAGTTCACATAATAAGTGCAACTTGGATTCACATACTAAGCGCAACACCGTAATGAACGAAGTAAATGAGTGGCTATTCCTTTAAATAACTCATTCGGTGTTTTGTAATCTCGTGTTTTACGAGGACGATTATTTAATCGGTTTAAAACAAAATTGATTTCTGGCTCAGTTAATTTTATAATATTAATTACTTTTATAAAATAAGTCACCTTTGTAAAATATTGTCTGATTAACCCATTAGTATTCTTATTAAGTACTCAAGAAAAGTTAATTGCAAATTTGTCGCCATAACCTTTCAACAAAGTATTTAACTCATACTCCATGGTATCCTGAGTCCAAGTGATAAAACGTCGCCAGCGGTATTTGGCCTGTTTCCAGACGATTTCAATCAGATTCAGCTCTGGGCTGTAAGCGGGAAGATAGAGTAAAAGCATGTTGTGTTCTCGTA